>JADFXG010000017.1 GCA_015233895.1 Nitrospirota bacterium
TTTCTCCAGCGAAACCGCACTTCTAAAGCTCCTGTATCTGTCGATTCAGAACCTCCCCATAGGGGATGCCCCTGTTCAGAAAAATGGAGCCAGCCTTTAAGAAACTGGAGCCAAACTATTTCTCAACCTGCTTTATTTTTCGAGGGCAGGCTAATATTGGATATCACTGTGTGACGGAGTTTCAGACTTGACACAGTTTAATGAATTTATCCCTACAGGCTGCCTAAAATCAGTAAAAAAGTTTTAACTATAGATGGACACAGATACACACAGATAAATTAAATTGTTATTTCAGAACTCGTAGTCTATTGTCAGAGACGTAAACAGCGCTCTCATTCTGTCCATATTGTACCAGTACCTGATGTAATCGTTTTTAGATGTGACGTAATAATCGGCGCTGCACTTTATTTTCATCTTGCTTAAATCTATAAAGGCTGTCTCAGCCGTTTTGGGTTTAAGGATAAGTGCAAGCCCAACGGTGTTTGAATTAAAGGCGCTATATCTGTAGTCAACTCCTATGTATTGGTCATCTCTTTTATACTGGCTGATGGATTTCATGAAGTCGGCAGCCCCTTGTGTATAAAACCTGTATCTTGCCCCAAGAGTTACCGTTTTTGAGATTTCACGATATAGTTCAGCCTCAAACGTGTGAGCGTTTATATCCCACGTGTCGGTATAGAGTCTGTACTTAAAGTGCAGGCTTGTAAGGGGATCAAGAGCCTTTACAAGTTTAAGCGCCAGTGCGTGGCCTATCCTTTGCTGAGGGTAGCGCTCAAATACGGTGAATGTAGTTGTGGTCAGGTAGTAGTAGGGAGAGGCCATATAGCCGTCTTTATCTATAAATGAATAAATAAACTGCCCGGAAAATGTGGGAGAAAACAGTTGGGTAACAGACATATCTATTTCAGCTTCATTTCTGTCATCTGTTGAGAGTGCTCTTGCAAACGATGGATGCCACTTGTCAAAAGCATAAGACACAGACAACCCCAAAGCTGTGTTTTGCTCATTAAGAAGTCTTGTATAATCGGCATATACCGAGCGCCCTGTATAATCCCTTTCAGTGGAATAGTAGCCACCAAGTGTTAATGTGTTTTCGTAATCCTTGTACATGGCAAAGAAATTGGGAGCATACCGCACCTCGTCAAATGTCCCATGCTTTCGGGTAGCGCTTGTCACGGCATCAACGGCCTTTTTCCGCCCTCCGTTATACATGGTCGCAGAGGTGATGGCATCTACACTGAATTTACCTCCTAGAAGAAAGTTGCTGGTTATTCTTTTGTAAATTCCTATGTTTGGAGAATATACTTTAGTGTCGCCGCTATCATAGTAGAAATCATAACCGAGAGAGATTTTGTCTTTTAACTCCTCAGCGCTAAGGAGCGCTAAGGAAAGAAGCACCAATAGAGTAAGGAAAAGCAGAGCGCCAATTTTAGATAATTTCTTATGCCGCCTCATCTGCAGCCGCATCCTCCCTGAAATGTCCCCTCACCGCCCTCAGCAGCCTCTCTAATCAAAAACACGTGCCCCTCCAACTCGCTCCTTCCCTCCATCGGGCTAAAAAACATCCTGTCCTCAGCCAAAAACTCCCTCTCATACGGCTTAACTATGGCAAGTTTTTCTGAACACGACGATAAAAAGGCAACTGCAATAATCACTATCGCTAAAGTAATCAGTTTCATTTGAGTAAAGCCCCAATTGCAGATTTGAGAGTGCCGATATTTGCAGCTGTAAATGACCCAGGGAAAATATTTGCAATTTTACCGGTTTTATCTATCAGATATGTGGCAGGCATACCACGAGGTTTGTAATCATTTGCGATTTTCTTGTCTTTGTCGTACAAAACGGTGAAGTTTAAATTTTTACCGGTTTTAGCCTCAAGTCCTTTAAGGAAATCAACGGCTTTAGCGGCATTATTGTCAACAGACGCTGCCACAATAGCGAGCCCCTTGTCTTTAAACTCATCGGCAAGCGTGATAAACTCAGGCATTTCATCCTGACAGCCGGTACACCAACTAGCCCATATATTTAGAAGAACCACTTTACCGGCAAAATCCGACAGCGAATACACCTTTGATGTATCAAACAACCCTGGAAGTTTAAAGTCAATCGCCGGCTGACCCTCCATAGTTATTGCGTATGCAAAAGTAACCGTACAGACAATCAGAGCAAAAGCAATCAGTGATATTTTTACAAGTTTTGTAAACATTCTCTACCTCCTTTAATTACATTTTGATGAGTTTATGTTGGGATACAAATAACCGTCAGCGCCACCCTGAGGCACTGCCGTATGGCAAGCGTTACATGAGTACATGTTCGATGAATCGGATGGATTTGAATTGTTATAAGCACTTGTAAAGATGTGGCGGCTCCTGCTGTTACCGATTACGGTACCATCGCTTGTTATCAGCCGCACGTAGTAGTTTCCGGTTAAGGATGAAAGTTTTCTTGACAGAATAAATATATTTCCTGTTCCATTACCTCCGGTGGATGACGCGTCGGTGTAGTTTGAGGAGTCGTAAACCACGTTTAAAGTACTATCTACAAATTGAACATACAGTGTGGTGTTACAGGCATCTGTTACATTATCAACGTCTGATACAGTAACTGACTTAAATACAGTTCCTCCGATAAGCAGATGTCTGTTAGTTTCAAGATCAGTATTGTGACAGTACAGACAATCCCTGCCCTGATTGTGCCAACCGGTGTTTGAGCTGGAGGACGATGCGGATGAGCTGCTACTGCCGCCTCCACTGCCTGAGCCGCACGAAACCGTAAGCAGAGCCATCAGCACAAGTAAAATAGAGCCAAAGTACGTTCCTCTTATCGCAAGTCTATAGCAATTACACGCCATGCTCGTCTGTGTGCCTCCATTAATTACATTTGGATGCGTCTATATTGGGATACAAACGGCCGTCTGCATTGAATTGTGGCGTTGCATTATGACAAACGTTACACGAGTATCTGTTTAATAAGTCAGCTGGAGTTGAATTGTCGTAATTGCTTGTAAATGTATGAAGATTCCTGCTTTGGCCGATTGTTATATTGTCGCCTGTCACAAGCCGCATGTAATACTCTCCGGTTAAGGATGAAAGTTTTCTTGAAAGAATAAATATGTTTCCTGTCCCATTATCTGCATTTGACACTGTATCAACGTAATTTAATGAGTCGTAAACAACAGTAAAAGAAGGATCAACCAATTGTACATGAACATTAGCATTACAGGCATTGGATACATTATCAGTGTCTGAAACAGTTACGGTTTTAAACACTGTCCCTCCGATAAGTAATTGCTTGGTGCTGCCGGCAAACACAGTGCTATGACAGTATAGACAATTCAGCCCCTGATTATGCCAACCGGGTGTTGTGCCGGAGGCTGTGGAGGTAGTTGTCGTTGTGGTGGAGAAATATGTGGAGCCTGAGGATGACGAACCACCGCCTCCACCGCCTGAGCCGCATGAAAGAACAACCAAAGCCATTAATGCAAGTAGTACAAAGCCTACAACAACTTTTAGAGATCTTTTAAAGACATTTCCCAAATCTGTTTACCATGCAGAAAGAACAGAGAGTTTTCCGGTAAGCAGCAGTAACCCAAGAGTTATCAATAAAACACCGCCCAGAACTTCAACAAGAGCAAAGAATTTACCAAATTTTCTGACAAAATTAAGAAATGTTGCCCAGAAAGCTCCGGCAATTATAAAAGGAATCCCTAATCCCAGTGAAAACACGGCAAGAAACAGCATACCCTGATAGACTGTGCTCTGTCTTGAGGCTAAAAGCAGGACTGAGCCGAGAATTGGACCAATGCAGGGGCTCCAGCCGGCACCAAAGGTAAGCCCCACGACAAATGAGCTAAACACACCAGCCGCCGCATTATTCTCTGCTTTAAGCTGTCTGTAAAGAAGCAAATGGGCTGAAAAAAAATACAGTGCAAACACAATAGCCCAGGCGCCCATAACTGCCATAAAATCCTGCTGCCCGATAAATTCAAAAGCAAACGCTCCGGCTATGAGAAGTCCAATTCCTGCAAAGATTTTAACAAAATCCTCCCGCAAAAAAAGGTTTGTAAAGTGTAGGCCAAAAAATATAACGAGAGCACCGCCTATGCGGTTTATGTACTGCTGGTAGTCAACAAGAAAACGCCCAAGTGCTGTAGCAGTTGCCCCCATAATAATAAACACCACAGAAAACCCCAGCACAAAAAAACATATTGGAACGAGAGTTTTAGCTATATTTCGTTTAACGCTGCCGGAATCCGCACCACCCTCCACTCCAGCAATAAAAGACAGGTAAGCTGGTACAATCGGAAGCACACACGGAGCAAGAAACGTCAAAATCCCTGCCGTGAAAACTGTAAAAAGTGATAAGTCCATCTTAGACCCCCTTCACGCGGTTTAACAATTTACAATGTTGTCTTATTAAACAAATACCCGGTACATAAAGTCAAGCTGATGTGATTGCGGGTTTATTGGTTAACTTACTCTGGATTTGGTACTTCAGAGGGTGTTGGTTTTGGGGGCAGTTCCAAGGTAACAACGCTTCCCTTTTGCCCGTAACCATCCAGCTCTTTACCGTCGAAAACTATTTTAACGCCTCCGGCATTACCCAGTTTTAATACAAAATTGTCATCAGCGACCCATTGCACAGTTTCCAGAGGTTTGAGAAACATTTGTTTTGTTTCTTTGCCGTCTATTTTAACACTGAGCCACGTTAAATCCGATGCCTTCAGCGACAGAGTATGCCGTTTTGCATTAGTTGCAACCGGAGACGGACTAACGGCAGGCTGCTGCACCTGTGTTACTTGTGCGGAGGTATCCTTAGCCGGTTGAGGCACTGTCTGATGCACCGCTTGAGGTGTGTTGTCATGGTTTGACGAGTTAACTGTATCTATAAATTCTTTGATATTTGTTTGTGCTTTGTTAATAATATCTGTTTTTAACCGCGGACTTTTAAATTTGTGGCTATACAAAAAATAAACAACCGGACAGGCTATCAAAATGATAATCACCGCATTTAGATATTTATATGATTTTACCGGTTTTACAGTATCAGTCTTGATGGAGATAAAATCATTGGTCTTAGTAACGCTGTGAGTGTCTGTCTGTACTTTATTGCTCTCACCATGATATACCCTCAGTCCCTCGGAAGGATCCAGTCCGAGAGCTTTAAGATATGTCTGTATGTGGCCTTTGACATAAGTCTCACCGGGGATTTTATGAAATTCCTCTTTTTCAAGCGCTCTGAGATAATACAAACGTATACGAGTTCTCTTTGAAAGATCCTCAATGGAAACTCCAGCCTCATTTCGACACCTTGTTAAGTACTCTCCTATCAAACCAACTGCACCTCAGTCAAAATTTCTATAAACACACTCATATAAATAAACACAAATTATTACAGAAAATCAAGTGTGTATATGAAACAAACTGTAAACAACTTAGTGGATTCCTGTTAGAGACTTAAATGTCTTTAGTTCTGAAGTCCCATAATTACAGAGCTCTTAACTGGTGATACATTAGTGGGTGTAGGTGTGACACCTGTATTTAACGACATTAACACAATATCCTTTCCAGTTATATACGTGTTTGCGGAAAGTGCCTGAGTGTGAGTTGTAAATGAACCTGAGGAGCCATCAGGTGCAACTTTAACAACCCAGAAATCAGAACCTCCAGCTCCGTAAGAGTCAGTGTTTCCAGCTAACAAGTAGCCGCCATAAGATGTCTGAGCAATAGAATAAGAGCTCGCAAAATCATCGCCAGGTCCACCATAAGCATTTTGCCACTGAATCTCACCATTACTAAATAGCTTCAAAGCCCATACGTCATAAGCGCCTGATCCGAAAGAATTAGTGCTTCCGGCTACAAGATAGCCTCCATCGGTTGTCTGAAGGATAGAGTAAGCAAAGTCATTTCCAGTACCGCCGTACGTTTTTTGCCACTCTATGGCTCCAGTGGGATCTAATTTAAGCACCCATACATCCTCATCCCCTGTCCCAAAAGCGTTAGTGTAACCAGCAACAATGTACCCACCATAGATACTCTCTATTGCTGAAAATGTAAAGGACTGATTTCCATTACCGTACGTCTTTGCCCATATCACATTACCATCAGCATCTAATCTGATAAATAAAATATCAGCAGTTAAATCACATACAGATATCCTGTTTCCTGCAATGATGTACCCACCGTCTGATATCTGCTTTATGGAATAAGAATTTTCTACTTCTGTAGTCCCATACGTTTTTTGCCACTTTATAGTTCCGTTAGAATTAAGCTTAAGCACCCATATATCATCTGAACCTGCACCGAAGGTGCCTGTATAACCTAATACAATATATCCGCCATCAGATGTTTGCTCTATGGATTTAGCATATTCTATGCCTGATATGCCAGCTCCTGTGTTGGAACAACCTATTACGTTGTAGCATGTACCATGTCCACCATAAGTGTTCTGCCATGTTGGCGTTCCGGCAGAGTCTAACTTCAATATCCACATATCATAGCAGCCGGCACCAAAAGAATTAGTATAACCTGCAACAACATAACCACCATCTGTTGTTTGTTTTATTGATTGAACACTGTCGTTATCAGCTCCCCCGTATGTGTATTGCCAGTCTATTGAGTTAGATTTACTCATCTTAATTACCATCATGTCTTTGTTACCATAACCAAATGACCATGTGTAACCTCCAACTATGAATCCGCCATCTGTTGTGCTTGATATAGAGTAAGCGGCATCGTTAGAACTGCCACCAAGTGTTAATGCATATGTATCTGTACTGCCTGAAATGTTCTGAGATGAGGTTGTAACGCAAGCACCTTTATGTATTCCGTAAAGCAAAAATAACACTACCGCTGTTAACACAATTATGTAATAAAATAGTCCTTTGTACTTTACCAAATAAGTCATTACAGTCTCCATAATATTCCATCAAAAACAATTCCGATACTTTTCTCATTTATAAAAAACTCAAAAGATGCTGTTGAATTATTACAGAGGAGTGTTTCTTAACTTTGAAATCATTCCCCAGTAATTGCACTAGAATTGATACACTGAAGATACAATGAACTTATTGTTTATATCTGCTAAATCAACTGCTAAATCAAGCTGTAAATGATTTACTATTACTGTTCCAACACCTCCGGTTACATGCCAAAGATTCTTACCACCGTCAAAGCCTAAATCTTTCATATTCTGATTTGTGGTACATTCCAATGAATGTTTTGGTACATAATAGGTGCCAAGCCTCACGGCTAACGGTAATTCTTTTGTGATGTTAAACATATATTCAGTCCCTAAATGGTACTCAACTATATCATTGATTTTAAAATCTGAAGCAGAATATGTCGCTCTTGGATCACTTGTTGAACCCGTATATGCATCGTATGCGACGTGAAAATCTCTCATTAGTTGTGAATACAACACATATTTCGCTTCTGTGGATATCAGCAAGTTCTGTATGGGTCTCACGGAAACACCAAATGAATAGGAGTCAGGAACTTTAAGTTTGTTTGTAAAATTATACGAGATTACCTGGGCGCCACCCAAGCTGCCTAAACTATTTAAAAAACCTGTTATATTATATGAAGTTTTATAATCATACTCAGGCATGATGGCACCGTTTACGCCAAAGTTTAACCATGACAGCGGCTTATAGAGAATACCAAAGCGGTAACCCACTTTTGCACCAGAACCATTGGAAGAATTATTGTTATCTGAAAAATATGTTGTGTCAGATGATGTTGCAAAACCACCCGCTATTGATTCAGAAAAAGAACTTTTTAAAGTCATATGTATTGAGCTAAGCCCGGCTCCAAACATGAGTTTATTGTCAAAAAAACTTTTAGATAAACTAAGACCGTATTCATCTATAGATAGATTGGTTTCAATTGGCCAGATTGCATACCCGTTGGTAGAGTTGTGAAAAGAAACTGTAGAATTTTTAACTATATCACCAGTTTTGCTATAAAATAAGGCTATATTTAATGCTTTATTAAAAATCGGTGTCGAAAATGAGCCATACGATAGTTTTGAGGATGTTCCACGTTCTGTGGTTTGGCCAACTGTAACAATATCATTAGGACCGCCAACGCCGCTATAGTGATATGACCCGCTGTTACCATTTTGAGTGCCATCGCTATATTGTAACGATATTTGCATTTTATCAAGCTGGGCTGTACCAGCCGGGTTTGCTATAGGAGCAGTAGTGTCATCTGCTGTGCTAACAAATGCTCCACCCATACCCAATGCTCTTGCCCCGGGAGGTGAAAAGTTAAAATCCACACCCACCCACTCAAACGTATTGTCTATGGCTAGTGCCTGGGATACAAACAACAATATTGAAATGAATAAAATAACAATCCCTAACGACTTTTTCTTTAAAGTTTCTGTTCTGATAAGATTAATAAACAACTGATTGCCTCCATTTACAAAACTTATTATAAACTCATAGTGAGCTTCATCTAATTAATCATTAAGTATTCCACTTTTACAAAACTTACCTAATCACTTCTTTTTCACAAACACGAAGTCACCTCCGTCATCACCAGAATTTCTGATAGCATTATATTCTGGTGTCTGGTTTCCTTTTCCAAGAACTCTCTCTTTCACTCGTTGTTTTACAAAAAACTCCTCAGCTGTAAAGAAATTATCCTCAATATTTAAAAGTCCATCTAAAAAAGCCGAAGCAAATATAGAATGCCCACTGCCTCCGTCATCAGACACAGGCTCATTTCCACCGCTTGCCATAAGTGTTCTGCTTGCTTTAAAAAGCATTTTTTTCACATATTCAACTCTGTCATCCTGGTAGTTTATATTTGCACCTTTGGAGTTGTTTGATGTTAGCCTTATCTCAACACCCCTATTAAATGTCCCTGAATAACAACTGTCTGCTACTATTAATATTTGTTTCGCTCTTATAAGATTCAGCTCTGATGTTATCTCATCAACTAAAATCCATTTAGTCGTTCTGCTGTCTACAGCGTCAACAGGCAGCCAATAACCTTTCTGGTTACCCTTTTCAAAATACCCGTGTCCTGCATAGTAAACAAGAAACTTATCGTCTGCTGAAAGCTTCTCTCTGTACATGTTTATTTCATCTATTATATTGTCCTTCGTTGCATTCTCATCAAGCATTGTTTTTACTTCAAAACCATACTTATCTTTAAGTACCTCAGCAACCTTCTTAGCATCCCCAACTGCTGTAGTAAGACCCGGGATATTTTTGTATTTGTTTATTCCTATTATGAGAGCAAAATACCTGCCTTTCAGTTCAAAAGGAAGTTTATCTTCTTTTATAATTTTTACTGTCTTGATAGTTTTATTTCTATCCAAATCGACTGCTGTTATCTCAATTTCACTTTGTCCTTGCTTAAGTAGTACTGTTGAATAAAATTCACCCTCTTTTTCCATACTTGCTTCAGCGCCATTTATATAAACCAAAGCTATTGCTGATTTGCCTGAGACAGAGGCTTTTACAACTGCTTTTTGACCGCTAACAACATTGCCTTGAGCATTATAGTTATTATTATTTACTTTTATGTCTGAAATCAAAGGAGGCGTAGTATTCTTCACTATAATATGTGGTGTGGGAGAGGGTGATGGTGATGGAGATTGTGTCGGCAATGGTTTCTGAGCAACTTGTTCTTGCGCTTTTACTAAAACAAGTTTTTTCGTAAATGTTTTTCCACCTTCATCAACGGCCAATATGTTGAATTTATTCTCGCCTCCAAGCAAGGGCACGGTAGCTGAAAAAATCTTATTTTCATCAATCGGGATTTCCTGACCATCAATAAGCAACTTAACCTTACCTTTGCCGCCCTTTATTGAACCGCTTATTTCAACTGATTCAATGTTATTTGCAAATGTTAGATTATTTTCCACAGGCCCCTTAAGAGCTATAGTTAATGGTGGGGGCGAGGGTGCTGACTGCGGTGTATCTTTTTGGGCATCTGTTTTAGGAGAGGAGGAGGCAACGGCACATGTCTTCTCTGCTTCTTTTAACATCTTATTTGGTGAGTACTCTTCTGTGAACATTCCCACCTTTATGGATTGATCAGTCGGCTCAGTCATTATTGCTTTCTTAAAAGATGCAATGGCGAGTTCACAATCACCATTTTTAAGAGCAGCAACACCATTTTTATAGTGAGTATTTGCTTCACTGAAATACGAAAATGCTTCTGCATCAGCAAATTCAAAAAGGTGATTTAATGAAAGCTTGCCTAATATGGGAAAAAGCATAAAAACCACCACCAAACACAGTATTGCTCTCATCACTCTTGTCGCCATAGCACAGCCCCCTTTAACCTAATTAAATCATCATGAAATTAATTTAATTGCCAATATAGCCTGAAGTTTTTATTAAGAACGCTTTGTGAACACAAGCACAGTTGGTGTTTATGATTTGATTCATAGCAAAATTTACATAAACAAGAGAAAACAGTGTTTTGTACGGAGATTGCGGCGTTACTACTGCGCGTATTGCTTTGCGACAGACAGGCAGACAGATGACACAACTAACTAGGTTCCTTTTTAGCAAAACATACGAATCTATCGTTTCAATTTTAATTTGCAATAGATTCACTTAGCTAAATTAACAAATATCAAAATTACTTGTCAATAGAAAAAATGTTAGTCAATAAAAAACTTTTTAGCTTTTGTAACCATATTATCGGAAAAAAGTAATAAAATTTATATACTATTTATCCACAAACACAAATGTATTAAACGCAGGGTAAAGCGTCTGCAATCTCCAAACTTTAGCACTTATGGTATAATATGTTAGATGGCATGAATGGTACAAAATGAGATATCCGGTAGAAAATAAATCTAAAAAAATAGTTATGTTTGAGACTCACCCGCTATTTTTGTCAACAAGCGGCGGGGAACTCACCTCTTTACACAAACAATCCAAACCATTCAATTTAAAAAAAGAACAGACCCTTTATATGCAGGGTTTGGAGTCAAAGTCGTTGTTTTTTTTAGAGAGTGGTTACATAAAACTTTCAAAGATAAATTATGACGGCAGAGTGTTTATTCTTGATATAGTGGAGCCAGGTGAATTCTTTGGTGAAATGACACTTGCCGGGGAAAAGGAAAGAAGCACAGGGGCAGATGCTATGGATAACTGCTCAGGGCTTGAAATAAAAAAAGAGACTTTTGAGGGTTTTTTAAAATCCAGGCCTGACCTTGCAATTAAACTTATACAGATGATAGGCGACAAAAGGCTCAACATGGAAAACATGCTGCGAGATATGATATTTATGGACATAGAAACCCGCATTGCATCCTTGCTGCTTAAATATGCCGATGGCGATATGTTAAAAATCTCACTGACACACCAGGAGATAGCCGATATGACCGGCTCTACAAGGGTCTCTGTATCAAGAACCATTATTAAGTTCAGAAACAAAGGATTAATAGAGACATCATGTGAACGAATAAAGCTGAAAAACATTGAAAAATTAAGCGAATATCTTCAAAAGGAACAACACTTAAATTAACCCCTCAAAAAACAACCTAATTATTCTATAATCGTTCAGTTAAAATTTCAATAAGGTCATTTTTAGACAGAGAGACCGGGTTTTCTTTAATGCCGGTTTCGGAGGCTATCTTTTCAAAATCGGCTGATTTTATACCATAAGCCGATAATTTTGGAATTTTAAGCAATTCAGTCCACTCATCAATTTTGCCGGTAAGAGAGTTTAAATTGGCATTTATATCATCATACGGTGAGTCTGTAAGACTGGCTCCTGCTTGCGCATATTTATGGAGAGCGGCATTGGCAGAGGGCATATCTTTAGCGGCTTCTTTTAGACGGGCAATATTTTTTCTTGTACAGGCGCCTACAAGTGTTCCACAGACAACACCGTGAGGTATTTCAAAATAACTTCCTATGGATGAGGCAAAGCCATGCACAACGCCAAGACCGGCATTAGCCAGTGTTACTCCTGAAATAAAAGCGGCATAAGCCATAGATGCCCGCACATTAAGGTCATCAGCGTGGGTTGTCGCACAGAGCACAATGTTTTTGCGGCAAAGGCGGATAGCATCCATAGAAAGCGCATCTGTAACGGGAGATGCTTTAGTGGAGAGAAATGATTCCAAAAGTTGAGTAAATGCATCCATAGCACAAGCAGAGGTAACGCCTGAAGGACAAGACAGATGAAGACGTGGATCAATAACTGCCACATCAGGCACAAAGTTGTCGTGTCTTAGTGACCGCTTGAAACCATTTACGCCAACACGGCTGAGTACAGCGTTTTTAGTGGCCTCACTCCCGGTACCGGCAGTTGTTGAAACGGCAATAAAGGGGAGCTTTTTACCGCTGTGGTTTAGCCCCTTACCCACACCCTCAAGATAGTCAAAGACGGAACCGTTAACAGGTAACATTGCTGAGACCGCTTTACCTGCATCAATGACACTGCCTCCGCCAATAGCCAGCACTGCACCAATATTGTTATTGCGGTATTTATCAGCTATTTTATCAATTAGTTCAGGGGTGGGTTCAGCCGTTATGGTTTCATGATAAAAGGTAACGGCGTGTTTTTGTAAATCATCTGAGAGCGCCTCAAATTTACCTGAGTTAACCAGAGATTTACCGCCTGTCAGTAGAATTATGGTTTTTGCGGTATTGGCAACAATTTTACCAAGTGTTTGGAATTTGCCGTCGCCAAAGTAAACATAAGGAGTTTTAGCAAAAGTAAATGGATTTATCACCACATTGTCCTTGCTGTGGGGTAGATTACAGAGTGGGCAACACCCTCTCTGGGCTTGTCCATCCACGGCTCTACGGTTTTACGCCACAGGAGGTAGTGGCTGGTGTCTTTATGTGCTTTTGATGCCGCCTCAGATTCATACGCCTCATAGAGCAGAAATCTTCCGGGGTCATCCTTACACTGTAAAACGTCAAAGCGCATATTGCCGGGTTCTTTTACTGAGGCCTCATGGTTTTTTCCGGTTGCCTCTATAAAATCACCAATATGCTCCGGTTTAACATACACGGTTACTGCTGTTACAATCATAATACACTCCGTTTTCTTAAATTGTGACTGGTTTAGTGTAAACGAATCGAACAGCCAAAGTCAAATTTGAAAATGAATTGGTTTATATCAAGTAGCAGTCACAAGCAAATGCAGGCGGCGGTGATTCATGGTTCAACAGGTTATAGTTGCAGTAATAACAAACTATGTTCTATTATAGCAGTACATGACTGTTTCACCCTTTCGAGGGTAGGTTACTGACTATTGGAAAACATATCTATACATAAAATATCAAAACCGGTTCTGTATAATGTCTTTTACAGGGAACGTATTGATGATAAGCTGACCGAGGGTTTGAAAAGGAAGGTGCTGTGGGTAAGCGGCCCTGCAGGCTCTGGTAAGACTACGCTTGTCTCCAGTTTTATTGACAGTAAGAACATTACGTGTATTTGGTATCGAATTGATAGTTACGATGATGATATAGCTTCTTTTTTTTATACTATGGGAATAGCTGCAAAAAAAGCCGGACGTAATAAAAAAAAGCAATTGCCTCTGCTCACTCCGGAGTATCTCGGCGGAGTTTCCAGATTTACTGAAAACTACTTCAATGAGTTGTATCAGAAAGTATCAACTCCATTTATTATTGTGCTTGACGATTATCATGCCCTCTCACATGACTCTAAACTGCACAATATTGTTTACACGGGTTTATCTGTCCTGCCAAAGGAAAATGTTTGGGTAATAATCATAAGCAGAGAAACCCCTTTACCGATATTTTCTCCTATGATAATAAGAAACGAGGTATATAATCTTGGATGGGAGGACATAAAATTTACATATCAGGAAACAGCTGATTTGCTTACCCATATGCACGGTACAATGTCTCAGGATGAAATTAATAGCAGGTATAACGTATCAGACGGTTGGGTGTCTGCGCTTATCGTACGAAATGAAAAATTCAATTCCGGAGACTACAGCTCATGGCTTTCATCTAACAGAGAGACGATATTTAATTATTTTACCTCAGAGATCTTTGGCTTTTTAGAAAAAAATACTCAGGAGTTTCTGCTTAAAACAGCATACATACGGGAAATGACGGTTCAGGTTGCACAGTCTCTATCCGGCTACACAGGCGCAGGTAAAGTGTTGGACTACATGGTAAAGAAGAATTATTTTATAGAAAAACACGGCTTAAAAGAAACCACGTACAGCTATCATCCTCTGTTTCGCTTGTTTTTACTGGAAAAAGCAGATGCATTTTTTTCTCAGCAGGAGCAGTGTGCTATCAGAAGAAAGGCAATAGAAATTCTTATGAAACATAACTTTACGGATGATGCCTCAGGGCTATGTATTGAAAACTCAGACTGGGAAACTCTTTCATCCATAATCTTGCTTAATGCAGCTCAATTTTTAACGCAAGGACGAACAGAGACACTTCTGAGATGGCTAAATGCACTTCCAGATAATCTTATAGAAAATCAGCCGTGGTTTTTGTATTTTAAGGGTTGTTGCTTTTTCCCGACTAACACCACTCTGGCGCTCAGCCTTTTTGAAAACGCTTTTAACGGCTTTATTGCTATTAAAGACATGGATGGAATATTGCTTTCATGGTCAGGATATGTTGATGTCGTCTTTGTAGAGCGTGGAATTTTTTTCAGACTTGACAAGTGGATTGATTGGATTGATGCCAATGTTGATAGGAACTTCAACTTTCCGTCACTTAATGTTGAAATTAGTGTGGTTAGTTCTATGATAGGTATTTTAATTTTCCGTAAGCCTGAGATGGCTTCAGCCGAGGTGTGGCTAAACAGAGCATTAGAATTAATGGACAATGATATTGACCTTAATGTCAGAATAGGACTGGCTGCAAAATTGCATCTATTTTTTATGTACAGGGGGACTTTTCTAACATGCAGGGCAATTGTAAAGAAAATGACTCCTTTTTTAAAAAATCACTCCGTTGAGCCCATGACGCAGCTTATGTGGTCAATGGTGGAATGCGTACAATTTCATATCATAGACACAAATATTAAGAAGTTTTTGGATGTTGTCCAAAATGGGCTTACCATATCGGCAGAAAATGGAGTTTTTGTTTTTGAACCGGTACTTTGTACGTTGGGAGCATATGGGGCATTATCGGACGGAAAATTTGACAAGGCGGAGGAGTTTATAAATTATGCTTTTTCAAAACTACCTCCCAACAGCTACTTTGATCAGGCAAACCTTCACTGCGTGCTGGTTTACAGGGATTTACTTCTTGAGAACTACTCAGGTGCAGTTAACAACGGCAACTTACAGATGTTTTTTGCTAAAATGACCGAAGGCCCGTTTCTTTCAATGTACACTCACCTTGGGTTATCACAAGCCTGTTTTGAAATGAAAATGTATGACGATGCCTTAAATCATATGACGCTGTCGCGTCAGAGTGTTGAGGGCGTTATTGGTTTTGAAATTGATTTTATTTTTTTATATCCTGAGGCATATTATTACCTGACACTGGGCGACAGAGAGCGGGGATTGGTACTGTTACAGAAGGCGCTAAAAAAGAGTTCGCAATTAAACATAACAAATATGGTATTTTGGCGGCCTAAAGTAATGAGACAACTTTTTGTTGAAGCGCTGAAAGCTGATATTGAGACCGAATATGTGCGTAAGGTAATACGCGAACGCTCAATATTACCTGAGGAGCCTTATTATGAACTTAAAGAGTGGCCCTTTCTTTTCAGGTTCTATACGTTTGGCAAATTTCATATTGTTAAGGATGATAACCCCATAGTGTCTAAAGGTAAGTCTCAGAAAAATGCTATGGCTTTACTTAAAGCCCTGATAGCCTCAAACACCTCAGGAGTTAATGAGTCATATATATCCGACATACTTTGGCCTGACTCAGACGGTGATGAGGCATATATGTCTTTTAAATTTACACTGCATAAGCTCAGGCAATTTCTGGGAAACAATGAGATAATTATTTTTTCCGGAGGAAACGTCTCTTTGGATTTCAGATACTGTCAGACCGATGTTTTTTTACTTGATGAGATCCACACAAAAACCATGAAGGAACGTTTATCAGATAACAATGAATTAAGTGACGATAATATCAGCCTCTTAAGAAATCTTACAGATACGGCAATAGAACTCTATAACGGTGAATTTTTGCCAGGAGATGAAAACTATCCGTGGATTAAACCTACAAGGGTAAAGCTAAGAAATCAATTTATGGATATACTTTCTGCGGCTGTTTCTTGTGCACTTAAGAAAGAACAATGGTATGAGGCTCAGCAGTACTGCATGTTAGCCGTTAAGGTTGATGAGCTTGCCGAACATTTTTACAGGTCTTTGATTTTCTGCCACACTAAAATGGGAAACACCGTGGAGGCTCACAGAGTCTATAACAGGTTTAGTGAAGTGCTATTTTCAAAATTGGGCATAAAACCCGGGGTTAATATGGATGCCTATATAAAAAAAACTTTCTTAAAATAACTATCCAATAACTAACCAGCCATACGTTAAACTTCAGGCGTCTTAAAAATTTTCAGGTGGACAATAGTGATATTGTTATAAGGTAGTTGGCCTGGAGCATAGAACATCAAGTCCTAACAATCGTGGTAAAGACATATTTGGTGGAAGCACACTGAAATTCACCTATATCCTGAGCATTTTTTTGTTCACAATAAATATTGTAATCAGATTGCATAGCAATCTAAACCTTAATATTTTAGGAGACATGATTATGGAAAGTACACAAATCAGTCAATCAATAGATGCAAGAGGTAGTGCTTGTCCAGGCCCACTTATGGAGTTAATCAAGGCGGTCAGGTCGGCAGAAGTAGGATCATTTATCGAACTGTTCACATCAGAAAAAGGATCTGCAAGTGACGTACCTTCATGGTTAAACAAAGTTGGTCAAAAGCTTGTTGATATAGAGGAGCTGTCAGACCATTGGAGAATCATAGTACAGAAAGTAAAATAATATAACAAAAGGGAGAGAGCTATTGTGGCTATAAAAATTGTGATTTTGGGAGGCGGTACAGGTGGTACTGTTGTTGCTAACTTATTGGCAAGGAGCTTGCGTGATAAAATAAAGGTCGGGCAGGTAACAATAAATATGATAACAGATAAGCCTTACCATATTTATCAACCAGGATTGTTATATGTCACATTTGACAGGATGTTGCCAGAGGATATTGTCAGGGACCAGAGGACTTTGGTTGATCCAATCGTTGATGTACTAATTGATCCTGTAGTAAATATTGACAGGGACAACAAAAAGGTTGTTACCGAGACCGGGCGTAATATAAATTACGACTATCTCGTCATAGCTACAGGCTCAAGAACAGTGCCTGAACTAATACCGGGTTTAGCAGAAGGTGGCCACACGTTTTATACTATGGATGAAGCGAAGAGGCTTCGCAACACTTTGGCAGGATTCAACGGGGGTAAGGTTGTTATATCAGTAGGTGTTCCTCATAAATGCCCTGTTGCACCTCTTGAGATGACTTTTCTGCTATATGATTATTTTAGTCAAAAGGGTATTCTTAATAAGTCTGAAATTTTTTATACATACCCTATAAACAGAGTTCATGCACTTGAACCTGTAAGTAACTGGGCAGTCCAGGAATTTGAAAGAAAAGGTATTAAATATGAAACACTCTTTAATATGGAGAGGATAGATGCTGACAAAAAAATAGTACATTCTATGGAAGGCACCGAGGTTGGATATGACCTCTTAATCGCTGTCCCCCCTCACAAAGGCTCACAAGTTATAGAAACATCAGGAATTGGAAAGGATGGATGGGTTCCTACCGATAAGATATACTTAAATAACGACAATCACGAAGATGTTTTTGTTGTTGGAGATACAACAAATATTCCAATAAGTAAAGCTGGTTCCACTGCACACTTTGAATCAGAGGTTGTTGCCGAAATAATAACATCTAAAATCACAACAGGGGTTTCATTACGGCAATATGACGGTAAGGTCTTATGTTTTGTTGAAAGCGGATTTGATGCAGCCAGCTATATCTGGTTCAACTATACTACTCCTCCTAAACCAACAACACCTTCAAAAATGCTCCATTGGATGAAGTTAACTTATAACAAACTGTACTGGTCAACTGTTAAGGGGATATTGTAAAAGTTGCTTAACCAATTGGAACAAAGTTGGACATTTAACACAATTACGAGGAGGATATATAAGGTGAAAGACAATTCTGCTTTAAATACACAAGAGTGTAATGAAATAATTGGCAAACTCGATGATCTAAGAAAGATACTTTTGAATGTGCAAAGTTCGGGATTGACTGAGATTCCTCAGGAGATTAAGGCCATGAAAGAATCAGAGAATTTTAAGCAATTAATTAGTATATTTGAAAGCGTTTCCTTTGTTATTAACTCTCTTACAGATGACATGGTTACTCATAATGCAGGTATGGCAAACAATCTCTATAGTCTTGCATTTGAGGCTTCCGATTCATCCATGGTGGACTCTCTTAGGGGTCTGAAGTCTTTGCAACAATCTGGTGCGCTGAAAGTACTAATAGAACTTTCAGATGTCATTTCTTTTGCATACAATGCCTTAACTGATGACATGATCCAAAGAATTGTGGCAACGCTTTCCTCATTTACAGAGATATTAATGACTCAACAAACACAAGAAATGTTCAAAAGCATGACTGAATGTGTGTCAGATACCGTAGAAAACTTTACAAAAACGCCACCCAAAACCGGGTTGCGAAGTATGATTTCTCTTATGAGAGATCCTGAAATTCAAAAAGGAGTAACTTTAATGGCACATTTAACAAGAAATTTTCAACAATGCCTAACAAAAAGCCATCAAGAAGCAGAATGAAAGGTAAATATCGTGTGTCTAAAAACAATGGAAATAAGGGTATTTGTTGGTTTACGGGGTGAATTTACTTATTTAGTTGTAGTGCATTAAAAGTGGATGAAGGTAAATAAAAACAAAAAAAGGGAGGTAAGAATGAAAAAGTCGTGTTTAGTTTTAGTTCTTTTAGTTTTAATGGTTGGTGCATCATATGCTGGGGATATTTCTGGTATGGTAAGCTATGTTGACTCAAGCAAAGGAGTGCTAACGGTACATGGAAAGGACATAGATGTAGGCTTTGATTGTAATGGTAGCATGTTGAACAAGGTTAATGTTGGAGATATGGTTAAAGTAGAATATGCAGAAAGTAAAGATGGTAATAAGGCAAAGTCAGTTGTGCGTTTAGATATTAAGGAGCCTCAGACGTTTACTGGAAAAGTAGAGCATTTAAACGTACATGAAGGAATCCTGATTATAGGAGGCGAAACACTTCTTTCAGGCTTTAGTTGTGAAGGTAGTCTGTTAACCGGTGTCAACGTTAAAGACAAAGTGACTGTCACTTACATTGTAGAGAAAGGAAATAAAATCGCACGTTCTATTACAAAGATGTAAACAACATTGTACGATGTTGAATGACTTAAATTAATCTTATTTTACCTTCGTTCCATTTTTTATTTGTAGCCCTGTGGTTTTCTACAGGGCTACACTTTTAATGATCCTTATTCACTCACAGGGAATAAGATTGACTATGTTTGACACTTATAATGTGATTGTGCAGGAATTAGATGATGACGGAATATAAAAAATTAACATAAGCAAGTAAAAACATATCAACTATTAGAAAATTTTTTGCTTTTATTATGCTGAGGGAGGATAGTGGTACTATGAAAATTTTTTGCGAAAAATATGAGAGCCTTTCAGAAATAAATAATTGCTTTCTATGTCAATATAATAAAACTTGTGATACTTTTACTGAGTACATGTTGGTTAATATCAAAGTTAAATAATGTTACATTTATTCGAGGACGTAACAACACATGAAGTCAGGCAGTCACTCTGTGAGGAGCTTTTGACACATGCCAACAAAGTTAAGCGGTTGAATGGTGCTTGATATTACACTTTATCTGCTCTGACAAATAGTAGAATCCTTGAGGCTGTCACTTTGCTCTTACCTAAATAGATAGCGGTACAAATCCACACAATTTGTAAAAACATCACAGCAGTCAGTTCTGTAAAAACCCTAATCCCTGCATATGTGTCTATCCGGACTAAAGCCGGTTCTGTTGTTAAACACGAAATTATCACTGCAAAAAGTATTGATGCAGCGCACATTATCTGATACCATGAAATTTTCTTATCTCCTCGATAATCGGATCGTATAAATTCAGACAATATTCTCCATCCCTGCGAAAGTATCAAGGCAATCAGAAACGCCGCTGTAAAATGCGAGTTAACGTATAAAAACATACCGACGCAGGCAATTGAAAGATTGATAACAGACGTTATCCCCTGTACCGGTATTATTTTTAATCCATCCCAGCCGTGGGCATAAGATATCTTTTTTGTTTTCCCTGTAAATACAAAATTAAACCGGCTAAATATCCGCTGTACAAAAGGGCTGCAGGCATTTAACGGCTTTCCATAACAGCACCCAAAACTTATACACGCAAGACGTCCAAGCCCCTCTCCGGTAGCGTATGTTATGGCCATTGCGGCAAGCACTGTCATAACCGGGACAGTATGGTTAGTATATTTACCAAAAATTTCGTTAACTATAAATATGGCGACAGGGGTCATTAAAAATCCGGCAAAAAAGGCGCCGCCTGTTGTAAAGGTGGAACTTTTCTTTTCCACTACCCGGGCTATGATTTTTGAAGCAGGCATGGACACTGCCAATATAGCCGCTATGATGATTGCAGATGCTGACACAGGAATATCCGCTCCCACGGTCAGGATAAAAAACAGGGCAATAGAAATTGCCGTAGCATTAGCTATAAGAACTCCGTACCATATAAAATTAATCCCCTCCCATTGCTCAGAACCAATGGACTTTCTTACCGGAATAGTTGCAGCAACCTGCATGTCCTCACGCTGAAGGTTTTTAAAACCCCATATAAGATAGGTATAACTTAGCACAGTAAAGGTTAGGATAAACAATAGGTTAAAGCTCATATTTGACACTCCTTTTAAGGATTTTTTGTCTCTGCCAGTAAGGATCGCACATCAACGTCGGTTTCCACAAGCGCTCTTCCTAATCCCACAGCTAAACGGCTCTTTACGAAAGTTTTATTCATGTTGGAGACAATATCAGGCGCAAACGATATTTTCTCCTTTTGAAACAGCAGCACTACCGTACTGCCTCCCGGACGAAACAGGCTTTTGGGTTGCCCCTTATTCATGAAAAGTCCCGGTTTAATTGAAACCGGATTGTCGTAAGCTTTATCGCTGTAACACTGGTGGATGTCTCCAATCATAAGCGCAGCAATTTCAGCCATCGCAACCAGTCCACATCCTGAACCGCCCGCCACAGAGGTGTCTATAATGGTCAGGCTGCGCCGGTTTTTAGAATACGGAGTAAGTTCAACAGCAAGCGCTCCTGGGTTACAACTGTGATACCTGCCGCTTATGTCATAGTAATCCACTACAATGCCGGAAACCGGTACATGGTTGTAGTGGTATTTTTCAGGCGTAAGCCGAAATATTGCGAACTCTCCCTGATAAAACGCATTGAGCCAATCAGTCTTGTCTTTAGACAGCAACTCTTCAAAGTCAAAGAGTTTGCCTTTTACGGGGAGCGCTGACATCTCCTTAAGAGACCCCACAATTACTCTGGCATCAGAGGGACAAACTATGGCTTCTTTATTTTCCGGCATTGGGCGAGTTTCATGGTAACGAATTTTTCTTTCAAAAAGTGCCCGCGGGGTTGATAGTTTCTCAGGGCTGTCAAGACATTCAGCTAAATTAATACCTGTTTCCTTAATAAATTTACTGTGGCTTGTCAGCTTTGAACAGAGAACGTTTTCGTAATTCAAATAACCTAACAGTGAGGATGCTCTTTGCCCTGTAAGTGCTCTAAAAAGCAGCGGAGCGTTTTCTTTTATGTGGGAGTACAGCCAGTGAATCGTTCTGTCGGCAAAAACCTTTTCGGTAACTATTTCGCCCGACCTTCTGTTTATATACTGGTGCGGTATCACATTATCTCTTATCAGCACACTTACTGAGAATCGAATTATACCGCTCGGTTTCTTTATGTGTATCAAGAAGCATTATACTTATGAGTTTTTGAATCTCATCAAGTGTGAGTGTCTCGTTTAGGAGGCTTTTCTCAAGAGAATCCATAAAATCTTCCAGTGAACGGTTACCAATTATCGGTTTGAGGCAGCGCCGGTATTTTTCATAGATAAAATCTGACTGACATGGTTCGTTAACCAAGCTCTCTTTCAACAAAGAAAATGCCTCTTTCAAGTGGTTTACTCTCAAAGTGCCCCGATAATATTTCTCGGCGCTTTCGTTAAACTCATCTGCCGAAAGTTTAAACGGAGCCAGAGCTCCGGATACATTTAAAATCCCTTTGGTAATTCTGGATGATGTGGCAAATTCTGAAGGAGATTCGATTCTTAATTTCAGGTCGGCTATTGTACCATGAAGATCTAAAAGCTCAATAAGCGGAGCAGCATCCTCCGTAATAACCCTCAGTAGTCCCATTAAATACTCCCGGTTGAGCACTCTCAGGTAGCCCGGGTACCTTGAGCTTGAACGGATATGTTTTACTTTAGTAAGGATTTTCCTCAGGAACAGGTTTTTTGTATCGGTTCTTACGTAAAACGTTGGAATACCGATAGCCGTACCGAAGATAATCTGCCGCCTCTCACTTTCCACAAACGGGGTATCCGGTATATCTGCGTGTGTTACATCCCCTTTGGCTAACATATAATAGGCATAAAGAGTTATCAGAGTTTGTAGTCCTGCTGAATTACCAAGGTCGGATAAAATACTTTCAAAAAGAGAATAGTAACGCCCTTCAAAACCAGAGTAACCTATCTCGACGAACTTTCTCATGCGATAAAACAGATATGTGGACATCCTTTCGTCAAATACCCCCATGTGCATCAGATCCCGTTTGAGACGCTGTTCGTTACCCAGTGAACCGTCAAGGGACGGGGAGCTTTCCGTGCTTAGCACTGCAACGAGGTAATTTATAAGGCGATAATCATCAACGTAGTCGCCCTTAAAATTAAAGAGTCGGCTTATTGTTTTGTCAACAAGAGAGGGCCCAAATGGGGTAACAGGCCTGTTCAGTATTTTAAACCTTGCCTTTTTTTTCCACCTGCGCCAGATCATTCTGAGATGTGTGTAATGAAGCTCGTGCGGCAAAAACCCAAGGATTTTCTCAGGATGAAAATCGGAAAACTCCAGCCTGTATGGAGCGGCACTGTAGCTGCCTATAAATAGGGGAAGAAAGTGCTCAAACACTTTAATGACAAGGTCTCCTGTGTATTTTTCATGAGCCGCAGTAAGGCCCCGGAAAGCATTCTGGTGAGAGTCAGCCTTTAAAGCGCTGGTTATCCTGAGGCTTCCAAGGCTTAAGTGAGTGCCGTTATTTGAAAGACAGATATTGGATATGTTTGGCAAAACTACGAGATTGTTCGTTATGATACCAGCATCTTTCAGTTTGCCTATGGTGTTAAGCTGGCTTCTGCTTAGCACCTCATGGCAGAGCTTCATATAGGCATACTTTTTCTCTCCCTCGTTCCAGCCGGAAAGACAAGGATTAGCAAACAGTTCACGGTAAAATGAGTCTGAAATGCACTCGTTGAGCCGCTTTAACCGCACCGGCGGATGCGGAGAGTTGAACACTATTACTTGCTGGCCGGACGCTTTTAGTTTGAATTTCTCGTTTGCATAGGCGCTAAGGAGATGGGTAAAAAGAAAGCGTTTTGAGGTTTCTGCCGCTATTGCCTTACCTCCGCTGAAAGCGGGCATAAGCGGGGTTATGTAGAAAGAATGAGTTTCCGGGGAGGTATTATCACTTATAAAATTTCCAAGCAGCCGCTTCCCTGTCTGCACAGCAGTGTCCGTTACTTTATTTTCCCTGTTTAAGCGCCATGAAATGGAATCGGACAGGGCAAGCTTTAGCAGGTAGCTAACAGGAACTCGTACTAACTCTTCACCGTTTTCAAAAAGTATAAAATTTGCAGCGTCTTTTCTTGGCTCTGACAGAGGGTCTTGCTTGTTTGCAAGCAAGTCGTAATCTAACATTGCACTTGATGCTTTGCTTAGCAGCTTGCGGGGGAAACGTACCCAGCTATTGTCCCAGATACCCTCGTGATTAGTCTGTATGAAATTTTCAACTTCAAGGACTGTTTTTGCCGGAGTTTCACCTGCTGCCTGCCGTTTTTTAATGTTTTTAAAATAATTAGAATCAAGTATATATCTCGGTAGATCTGCAGAACCCGGGGTTCCAATGACAACCGTTTGAAGCTCTGTCTCAGACCCTGCCGTAGTGTCGCAGGCGGTAAACGGAAGCGATTCAAGCAAACGCTCCGGAGATGTCCGGTCAACACCCAGTTTATCAAAAAATGCCTGAATCGTTTTGTCAGAACCGTTTGTATCGAGGTTTTCATGTAATCGCAATGAGTCAGTATCTTTTATATTGCCCAGTTTCATGTACAAGCTATTGTACGTATAAATTGTTGCATCATTATTAAGGTTTGATTAACATTGTGTTAAATAACAGAGGTACACCATAATAAAAAACTTAAAAAAACTATGAGTATGGCTATGAAATCTACGGCACTTTTATGAAGATTTGTTTCCTTTTTATGATTGCTAATGTTAGTATAAACGGTATGTTGTAAACAAAGGAGAGTGTAGTCAGAGGATGAAAATACGGTTTTGTGGCGTCAGGGGATCAATCCCTACTCCTGGTAAAGAAACTGTCAGATATGGCGGTAACACGTCCTGTATTGAGCTTACAGGCAAAGAGGGCACTATTTTGATTTTTGATTCCGGTACCGGCATAAGAACAATTGGGGAGAGGCTTGCTCCAAAGTCCCCGCTAACTATCCATCTGTTTCTGTCTCATACCCACTGGGACCATATTCACGGTTTTCCGTTTTTTATCCCGGCCTATATCCCTAAAAATGTAATCAATATCTATGGCCCTCCCCACTTCGATAAAACCCTGAGCGAGATTATGGCACAGCAGATGGTCTATTCGTATTTCCCTGTAAACTCCGATGAACTCTCAGCTACAATTAACTACCGAGACTTAAAGGAGGAAACACTTCAGGTAGGCGAGTTTACGGTAAAGTCAAAACTTATGAACCACCCCGTAACTTGTTTTGGTTATCGTGTGACAGAGGGTGATAATAGTATTGTTTATACGGGAGATAACGAACCCTACTATAATTTTATGGCAAATTCCGTGGTTGACGACAGTGAGCGCGAGGAAATCGAAATGATAGTCAAAGAGCAGAATTCAAGAACCGTGGAATTTGTAAGAGGAGTTGACGTACTGATTTGTGATGCGCAATACTTAGATACTGAGTACCAAACAAAAATCGGCTGGGGCCACAGTACAACTTTCCATGCCCTTGACCTTGCTATTAAGGCTGAAGTTAAACACCTTGTGATATTTCATCATGAACCCTCACGCTCTGATGATAAAATGGATGAACTTCTACAGTACACCATTGACAAGTGCAACGAGCTGCAGCACAAAGGTTTAAAGATAACTGCAGCTATAGAGGGTGAGGAGATTGATTTATAAATAAAACTGTGAGTGCCTTAATGTTAAGATTCACTAACAATGCTGTACAAAAAAACAAGAGGAGGTAATTTTATGAGACAAAGCGGGATGTTAAAGTTAATGTTGTTAGTTGCAGCTGTTGCGTTTGTGTTATCTGGTTGCGCTGACCTTCAGTACGCACCAAAGCACTCTGTTTGGTATTACCACAAGGAACTCCCTGAGGCTGACAATGCAATAGCAAAGGCACAGGCTTCAGGAAAAGACAAAGAGTGTCCGGATCTGTTTAGTAAAGCGGCAAAGATGAGAGACGATGCTTATGATACGTACCTTGAGTGCCACACTACCGAGGGTATTGAGATGGCTAAGAAGGCAACCCAGATGGCTAATGTCCTTTGCCCTGTTAAACCACAACCACCTGCACCTGAACCAGTCAAGCCTGAAACCAAAACAAAGGCGCTCGGATGGAAAGAAGTTGCAAAAGTTACTCTGGTTAACTTTGCTACCAACAAGAGTAACATAGAGGCCAAGTACAGTGCCGAACTAAAGAAGGCTATTGAGTTTGCTAAACTGTACCCTGATACGAGAATTGATGTTGACGGACATACCGACAACAGGGGTTCAAAGAAACTCAATGACACTCTTTCATTGAAACGTGCTGAGACAGTGGCAGGCTATCTTGAGAAACATGGTATCAGCCAATCCCGTATCAATTCAAACGGTTATGGTTTTTCAAAGCCTGTAGCTACTAACACCACAGAAGTTGGCAGAGCAAAAAACAGACGTGTGGAGATTCGTATGTCTTCACAGGTTGAAATGGACTCCGACGACTCTGCAAAAGCTGTGAAACAAGAGCTGAAAAAAGTTAAAAAAGTTAAAAAAGGCAAGAAAGCCAAAAAAGTTAAAAAGGCTGAAAAAACTGAAAAGAAAACTGAAAAGAAAACTGAAAAACCAAACTAAAGCATGAAATAAGCGTATCAATTGACTCTACTTAAGTCCACGGGCAAATGGCAGACAAAAGCCTTTGCCCGTGGATTACAATCTCTGGCGTTGCTGCCTCTTTTTTCTAACCGTTGCTATTGACTAATTTGCGTGGATTTGTTTTAATTAAGGCTATGTTCAAAATAAGCGATCTGACAACACCGGAAGACTAGGATATGTTTTTCCTGAGAGATTTAAAAGGTTAACGAGGCAGGGTTGTCAGTTTCGCTACAAAACAAGACACTTGACTTTGTTCAGTCCCCAGAGGATATATTTAATCTTATGAGCGCTGCCGTAAACGATGCTTTAGCTGTATTGGACATCGGCAACAACATAGTTTTTTGGAATGAGCACTCTGAAAAATATTTTAAATATAAACAAGAAGAGATAACCGGTAAAAACTTCCTTAGAACTTTAATATCTAACAAATATCATCAAACAATACTAAAAAATATTGACAGACCTGAGCCAGGCGCATATATCTCTGATGCTAAAACCATTTATGCAGAGGCGATAGCAAAAGACCATGCAAAAATATATTGCAAAATATCGCTCTCTGTAATGAAAATTAAGGAGCAGCTCTATACAATTTTATATTTCAGGGATGCAACCGACTATAAACTTAAAAAGAACCTGCTGACACTAAAAAAGTCTATGGAATTTGTGAAAATAGGCGTCTGTGTTACCGACATGGAGGGCGTGATAGTCACGACAAACTCGGCATTGGCTCAAGTGCACGGATTAAACATATCTGATTTAACAGAAAAAAAGGCCAGAGATGTGCTACCTTGTCTGTCACATATAAAGAGCATGGATGAATTTAAAAACTACAGCGCAGAGCGTCTCTGTAAGAATAACGCTTCTGGCAAAGATATGTATGTTAAAATCGAGTCAGAAATCGTGCTGGATGACGATAAGAGTCCGATAGCTGTTATAATAACCTTTGAGGATATAACTAACAGCAAAAATATGCAGTTGCAAATATGCCAATACAATGAGCACCTTGAGAGTTTGGTAAAAGAACGCACACAAACTCTTTCTGAGACCAATAAACAGCTTCGCGATGAGATTGTAAAACGCACCGAGATGGAGGAACAAATCCGCGGAAATGTAAAGGATTTGAACATGCTGCTTAAAGAGGTGCATCACCGGGTGAAGAACAATTTGCAGATTATCGTAAGCCTGTTGAGCCTTCAGTCTGCAACCATCTCAGACCCCCTGCTGCACGACATATTTAAAGACAGCGAAACCCGCATCAGAGCGATGGCTCTGATTCACGAAAAGCTATACGAATCCACAGATATGTCAACGCTGGATTTTGGCGAATACCTGCACTCACTGGCCTCTGAGCTGTTAAGCTCATACAGCCTCAGACACGGTGGCATAGAGCTTAAGACAGATATCGGCGTTCACAGTCTCGATATTGATATAGCAATTCCCTGCGGGTTGGTCATTAATGAGTTTATTACAAATTCTCTGAAATACGCATTCCCAGGCAATTCCGGCGGACAGATAAAGGTCAGCTTCCACAGAGGACAAGACGATAAACTTTACCTTACGCTCAGCGACAATGGCGTGGGTCTGTCAAAAGACATAGATATTAAAAAAGTAAAATCGTTGGGTTTACAGTTAATACATGATCTTATTGTAAGGAAACTAAAAGGAACAATAGAGATAAACACAGACGGTGGAACAGAATTTAAGATAATAATTTGAAGAGGTGAAAAACATGAATCAGACAGATGCAGGCACCAGAATTCCGACAGGGATAAGAGTGGTGGTGGTAGAGGATGAGATAATCGTTGCCAGGGACATCGAGATGAAGTTAAAAAAACTGGGGTACAATGTTTTGGATATTGCCGCATCGGGAGAGGAGGCGATACAAAAGGCAGGGGATCTATTGCCTGACCTTATTCTTATGGACATAACCCTTGAGGGTAAGATGGACGGCATTGAAGCTGCCGGTCAAATTGATACACTTTATAACATTCCTATCGTGTATCTGACCGCTCATACTGATTTGGACACTCTAAGCCGTGCACGTGTGACGGAACCATACGGTTATATAATCAAACCGTTTGCAGTCAGAGATTTGCTGGTGACAATCAGCATGGCCCTCTATAAGCACAGAATGGAGGCCAGAAATAAGGTCATAAATACAATTTTAAAGGTTTTTTTGAAACCAATTACTTTGAAAGAAAAATTAGAGCAGTCACTTACTTTGATAACGTCAATTCCGAGACTTTTTCTTCAAACCAAGGGCGCCATCTTTTTAGTTGAGGATAATCCTGATGTGCTTGTGCTGAAAGCATCTATAGGAACGCCGGATTGTGAACAAATAACCATTGGTAAATGTCTGTGCGGTGTGGTTATAGCAACTAAAGAGATAGTGTTTGCCGAAAGAATAGATAAACGCCATGAACTTAATCAGGATGCCGTGCCGCATGGCCACTACTGTGTGCCTATACTTGCTGCGAGTAAACTCATGGGGGTGATCTGTGTCTATGTGCCTGATGGACACAGAAGAGACATAGCCGATGAAGAGGTGCTGACTTCTTTTGCAGATATAATAGCTAACGTACTGAGCTATTCAAAATAATCAGTATCTAATTTTAATTCAATCGTATAACTTAAGGGAGGGCTCGCCCCTTCCTTAAGGGTACCAATTTACTTGTCTTTCATGTAAATAACTTCATCAAATATTTCATCAACAATCTCAGAGGCCTCACCTGTTGGCAAACCTTTAACGTCGTAAACACTGACAGGCTGCGCTTTACCCTTTACGGCAACCCTACCGACACATTTTACCGACACACTGTAAAGCAAACCTGAGTCTATGTGAGGGCGTATCTCTTTGAAAGTATTTTCCGAAATAAGAATATGTACTTTGAATTTTCTTGTAAGTCCCTCTACTCTTGAACATAAATTTACATTATCGCCTATTATAGTGTAATCCATCTGTTTTCCCACTGCACCTATGTTACCAATGAGAACCTCGCCGGAGTTTATGCCTATGCCTATGTCTATAGGAGCTTTTCCTTCAGAGAGGCGTTTGACCTGTATTTCCTCTTTTTTAGCTATCATATTCAGAGCACATTTAATGGCATGAACTGCGTGATTATTATCCTCTACCGGTGCTCCCCAAAAACACATGATAGCATCCCCTATGAATTTATTAAGAGTTCCACCCCATTTGAAAATTATCTCCACCATGTCACTAAAATACTCATTTAACATTTGCACTACCTCTTCAGGGGTAAGCTTTTCTGAAATCGTAGTGAACCCTACTATGTCGGTAAATAAAATAGTCAGAGTCTGTTGTTTTCCACCAAGATGTGTTCCTTCGGGATTATTTATAAGAACATTTACAATTTGAGGGGATACATATCTTGAAAATATGCCTCGTATCTGCCGTCCCCTTCTTTCCTCAGCAAGAAACTTAACGATGGTTTGCAAGCTAAATAGAGAAACCATGGCGGCAACCGGATAGGTTATATTCAGCCAAAGATTTGATTTAATCAATAAATAAAATGAGAAGAACATGTAAACAGATATACAGATGAGCGCTAAAATGGAACTTAAGGCGGCTCTGAATCTTGAAATCAGTCCAAACAAAATGCCCGCGATACATATTACAATTATTTCAATAACATTTGGGCTCCTTCGTAAAAAACCTGTGGAAAGGATGTTTTCCACTATATTGGCATTAATACTCACACCTGAGGAATTTGCAGAAACGGCTGTTACCTTCTGGTCATAAGTTGCTAAAGCCGAGGTTCCTATAAAAACAATCTTGTTGTTAAAAAACCCCTTTTCAATTTTACCTCTTATCACATCAGAGGCAGAAACTGAAATGTAGTTAGTTTTGATTCCCCTGTAATTGATGATAACACGTCCACTTAAATCAATAGGGATATACATGTTTCCAAGCTTAATACTGGAGCCGCCGAAGAGTATCATATCTTTCTGTTTTAACCCCAAAGCAATGCGTGCCGTCTGCAGAGCAAGGTGTGGGTAACAGTCTGTGCCGAAATTAACATAAAGAATTGCGTATCTTATAGCACCATCGGAATCCGGCAGAGTATAAACATGGCCAAGTGAAGAGAATCGGGCGAATTTCTCAATGGGAGGAAGCACTTTTTCAGGTTTAATAGCCCATTTTTTCCAATTTATATTGGAGACTGTCTTTACCTCCATAAAGGCCGAATCCCATAGGAAATCTGGCGCATCGGATGACCCGGCAAAAGACGAATCACTGCTTTTAGTAATAAATGCCGTTGCTAAAACAACATTGCCTGCCACCTTTATAGTTTCTGCCAGTTTATCGTCACTTGCTGCATTTTCAGTTTCGCTTAACATTACATCCACTGCTATTACTTTTGGCGCATCCTTTGAAATATTACGCAGCAAATCAGCCTCAACATCCCTTTTCCATGGCCAGCGGCCTATTTCTTTTATGCTCTTATCATCCACATAAACTATTAAAATGTCTTTGGGTGTGTCATCGGTCTTTAGCACATTTTTTACATAAATTCTCAAGTCAAGTAGTTTTGTTTCAAGGTTTTCAGTTATAAAAGCCGGATCACGAAGTGCAAGCACAACATAAAACAACGTGATGGTTGCAGTGAGAAAATACAGAAAACGTCTGAGTTTTAATTGTTTTAAATCAGCCATAAAATTGTGGGATGAGGCTTATACCGGCCTCATCCCGTTTTCAGTAGTCCTATCGCACTGTAAATGAATACTTAGAAGAGAATGCGGCATTATCTGTGCCGTTATGTTGGTTATTACAATCATCATTTGCTCCTACAGCCCAGTTATAAGTGCCTCCGGTGAATAAAGAATATAAGGCTGTACCGTCTTGATTAAATGTGATGCCTGTTGTTGTCGCATCAGGAGTCAGATAACCCCACACCGTTTGGCCACTGGAATCAGTGACATCAATGAAGTATCTTGAAACGCAACCGGTAGCAGGAGCGCTCCATGTAAAAGTTGGCGTAGCTGTAACTGTGGAATTGTTTGCTGGTGAAACGAGGGTTGGAACACCAACTCCAAGAGCATAGACTGTATCTCTCAGCGTTTCAGATGTGCCGTCATTGTGGTTAATAGTAAAGGTGTAAACATCACCTGCCGTTGGAGATGTGCTGCCAAAGCTCTGCCTTGCAGAATAATATAACCTGGAGCCATAGCTTTGATAGTGTAAACCTAAATTAGTTACGTTTCTCCCTGATACAGATGCTGAACTAATATGGGATATATAGTCAGAATTTACAGTAAACTGAAGCTTATAAGTTCCGTCTTGTGAATTATACAAAATATTCACTGAGGCTGACGAATTATCCGACACCCTTGTGCCATATGTTGTGCCGTTAATACTGGCATAATTTAATGCGTATGTTTTAGAACCATCCAAACTACCACCGGACAGATACCTGTTTTCAGTTTTTTTGACAATTCCAACACCTTTTGCATACCACCAGGTCAAATTACCATACGAACCATCAGAGTTATTAAATGTATAGTAAAACTTGAGACACTCAAATGTTCCTGCAGAAACAGTTACATTGTCTAAGCCTTGCATTTGGCCGTTACCTGTGACTGTAGATGTTGATGAGGAGCCTGTTGACTCAACTGTGGAGGTCCTGGTAAATGTTCCCGAAAACTGCTCAGATTCTGTAATATAGGGTAGTGAAAACAATATGGGCGGGCTATAAACATTATCGGTGTAATAGTTATTACCACTACTATCAGTATTCAAATTATGTTCTTTGTGGCGATAAAAGCCGGTACTGCCATTTGAATCAACGGTGTACTCCCCTGTTCCTGAGGCAATATCAAGATATAGTTTTTTGCCGGTTATTCCATTTACAGTTTCAGAGCCGGATACTAGATCCATCTCATATCCAGTATCTGTGCCAACAGAGGTAGTGCGTGTTCTATAGTACTGCCATCTGTCAGTGTTGTCAAGTGGATAGTAATCAGTCATTGTATAAGATACTTTCATGCTGATAGATAGTGTCACGGAAGCCCCGGAGAGGTCAGAAGTCGTGTAGCCCTTATATTTGACCGCCGAGGAGCTATCCAGAGCAAGCACCTCAAAATATCTGTTTGAGCCGTTTGGCACATATAACGTTGTTGTCACTGAGGACTGCCCGGCCACAGAGACACTCTGATCTATCGTTGTCATATCGCTTGCCGATACTTTTATTGTAATGGTAGTTATGTTTGAGGGAATAGAGGCGCTCATCGCAGAGAAGTTTTTCGCAAGAGATGATGACGTTGTGCCACTACCTAGTGTGATAGTGACAGGGGTTTGTGCTGAGTTGCTGCTTGCTGATGAGCCGCTGCCTGAAGATGACTTAGAGTCTGAAGACGACCCTGAGGAGGCACCACTTCTACCATCTCCCCCATTACCGCAACTAGCCAAAGAAACAAATATGATAACTAAAGAAGTTAATAACAAATTTCTCATAATTCCTCCATTTTTATAATCATGGAAATGTTATGTTAATTTTAACTGGCGTTGTATTTGCAGGAGCATTACTGGTGGGCGGTGGTGGCGGCGGTTGCTGTGGAATCGGCGGAGCCGTAACATTAGACAGAGTGTCAGCAATTGCCTGTGCCTGAGTCATTGTTGGTGCACCTGTATCCTGTGTTTTGGTAGAGCTGTCAAGGTACGTCGCAGACAAAACAGAAGGAGTTGATTTTTCAGGTTGCGGCATATTCTGCTGATGTTCTGTCACTTTAAGCATCATTCCCGGAGTCAGAATTACCGTGCCTTTGACGCTTGCATCTATGCTTTTTATGTCCACAACTCCCTCAAAGCACACCACTGTGGAATAATGCACATTATTTTTCATACCGGTTTCCACATAAAAATTAGTTCCTCGTGCTGCCACAACCACATTAGGCGTGTGAACTTCAAAATTGGTTCTGCCCACTATCGTTCTGATTTTACCATCTAAGAGATTATAAACAGATTTACCCCTGTCGTCCTTGCTGCTGATAAACTCCTTAACAACAAGCTTAGATTTCTCTCCCAGAGTTAAAACGCTATCATCTATAAAGAGAATTTTTGTCTTAGACTCTTCCCTGGTTGACACTGTATCGTTTAACAATACATCATCCTTAACCTTTGCCTGCACCTGACCCTGTGGCCTTTCTATAAAAACGTTACCTTTCAGTGCAACAACCTTAGCGACATCATCCACTGCCTCAGCAGAGGCCATTGCAAACGCCGATAATATTAGCAGTATGAGAGTAGATTTGATTTTTTTCATTTAAAACCTCACATTCAAAAACAGGCTTGTAATATTTCTGTCGTAGCTGTAAGCCTCAGTGTTAGAATTGTTTTTCGTGTAAGACTCTGCCAGAGACAGACTCAGGTTTTTTGATAAAACTTCAGTTAATGACCCCGAATAAGTCTGTGCATTATCCGACCGGTTAACGCTTGAACCCTCAAACCTTCCGTTGTAGTCTTTCCTATAGTACTCTGCATAGACATTAGCCATTAAGTTAAGAGGCAGCAGGACATCAAGGCTGGCAAACCCCTTGTTGCCGTCATATTTCCAATTGTCAGTGTCTGCAAAATCTTTGTCATAAGCGTATCCCAGTTCTAAAGACATCTTGTCAAACAAGGGCAATCTCTGTTTCAGTCCTATGAGGTGGTTTCCCCCTGTTCTTTCTGAATTAGTAAGAAAGTTGGCGCCGTCAATAAATTTTGTGTACTTGTAACGATATTCAAGCGCCGTAAAGGTGTCTTTACCCTCCATAAGTACAACTGAGGGCGAAAAATAATGGTCATAATCAAACCTGTCGCCGCCTACCAAAACGTACTCAAACCCATACTTACCTTCTAACTTAACAAAATCCGAGGCAATGTAACGCACAGACAGTTCAAACAAGCTCTGTGTTATATTGTAATCTTTAAGCCTGTTGTTTATACTCTGATAAAACCCCAAACGAGCCATAGCCTCTAACTTATCGGTTTTTACAAAGGAATACCCTCCGCTAAAATAAAGAACCTCTTTCCAGTCATCCTTTCTTGATACATTGGAGGGTAGAAAACTGTTGTCGGTAACTAAAAGCACATTACTATCGTACTGAATTCCTCCGGAGACATTAACAAACCACGGCTTAGGGCCATACATTTTCTTGATTTTATCAAGATAGGCCTGTGCCTCTGTAGCCTGAGGACTACCAGGTGACAAAGCTATGACATTTTCAAAATAGTCTCTTGCCTCATCATATAATTTCTCATCATAATAAAGGCGGCCAAGCTTAAGGTTCACTTCAGGATTCACAGGGTCCTTAAACAAGGAGCTTTTTAACTCTGAATCTGTTGCCTTAGACTCATCAGCATACAAACCGGTACTGCAGAAAAAGACGGCAAACAAAATTAGAAAAACAAGTATTAATTTTCTCATGCACCCTCCTACCGCTTGCATTTTCATAAACAAATGACTTTGCGATGAGCTATGCTATTGAAAAAAGATTCGACAGGCCATCCGTTTATTCACTACTGAACTCATCACACAAACAGCCGTACTTACAATATTTGAAAGATTTTAACACAATACACGAAGATATGTCAAAAATTTTTTTATACACTATTTGTACCGGGTTGCAGTCATAAGCGCCCACTAAAGCAGTGGAGCATTGAAAATTAATAACGCCGACAGAAATACTTTTATTAACAGAAATGTTATAATACAAAAAGAGCAATGATAAAATTTTTATAAGGAATAGGGAGGTTGTGGGTTATGCAAACAAAAATGTTCAAAAATCTTTGTAATTCGATAAACGAGCTGAATCAACAGGTCTCTTCCGTGCATACAGTGCATCAGATATTGTTTTCGTTGAAAGATGTGTTAGGAGCATCCTCTGCAGCTCTGGTACTAAAAAACCCTCAGAGCGGGTATCTTGAAATTAATAACCGGTACAACCTGTCGGCCCACTACACGCATTCGTATAAACGTGCAACAGGTAAAGCTGCAGTTGGTAAAATACTTCTCACTGACAGTTTCCTTGTTGTTAAAAATACCGATCCTCAGGATGTTTACAATGATGTTCGTATGGAGACAGACTATTCAGTTGCAGCATTGATAAGGCTTGAGACAGAGGACAGGCCTATGGGGTTTATTGCTGTTTTTTTTGACAGCGAGGTGGAAATCACTGCCCATATGAAGGATTATTTGATTGCCATTGCAAATATCTGTTCGGAATCCTTAAGGAAAGAGCGCATATTATCACATCTTAATGAACTTAGGCGTGTTGACCCAAAATGCGGACTACTTTACTATCACTTTTTTTATAACAGGCTGATTGATGAGTATAACAAGACTCAAAGGACAAAAACGTCTCTTTCTATTTGCATGATGGATATGGATAACTTTAAGGAGGTGACATCTATCTATGGTCCGGATACAGCCGATGAGCTTTATTGTGAGATGGCTGATGAACTCAGGGCCTCTGTCAGGGGAATTGATATTCTGGGAAGGTATGGGATAGATGAGATTATTCTTTATATGCCTGGGACATCAGTAGAAAATGCACATAGTGTCATAAACCGCTTTGTGGAAAAAATAAATTCAAACCGCTTTACGGATAAGCAATTGCAAACGACACTATCCATAGGAATTGCACAACTTAAAGAAAACGAAAAACTCGAGGACTTACTTTCACGCACAAAGGCAACCTTGTATAGTGCAAAAGTAACGGGAAAAGGTATCGTTAAGATCTCTGATTGATGCACTTTGATTTCATAATTATAGCTTATTAACTGTTCATGATGTAGGCCGGTGTGGTGGAACAGGCAGACGCGACGGACTCAAAATCCGTTCCGGGCAACCGGGTGGGGGTTCGATTCCCCCCACCGGCATTCAATAAAAACAAGGGGTTAGACGATATTCGTCAACCCCTTGTTTTTATTCCAATTTTGGGGAAGATTTGGAGAAAGTCATATCCGCGTAAACCCCAACAATCTTCGGTATCCCATTGTAGTGGAGATATTGCTGTGACCAGGCCTCTGCATGATCTCCAAGGTACTCATGCCGCTGTTTGCCCATATAAAGGCTCGGCGATGCCGGAGATTGTTGAACACTCTCTCTGATAATACAAAAAATAAGCTTCAAATGGATATTATTAGTCCAGATGAATATATATACATGATGAATATTGGGTAAAACCATCAAAGACAGCGGTACCGTTTTTGAGGTTGTTTCTGCGAAGTCTCTGCCAACATTAGACAAAAAGTATTCTTTTGTCTAATGTTGGACTCCGTCATGGTTTTGTCGGCGGTTTTTCGTTTTGCGGGTGCGCATCGACAAGGTCTTGTGCGCGACGTGTCGTCTCTTTTCGCTGTTTTGAAAAATATGGTTTAAGACAAAAAACTTCTTGAACTTTCCGGGTTTATTACTACAGACGGAGAGCCAGCGTTAACTTACAAAAGCAATGAGTAAATCGGCCGTAAATTGAACCTTACAACAAATAAGACAAATGAATCAGGAAATTCTTTTAAGTTTAATCGGCTGATCTGTCGAAAAAGAAGCATTGTCCAGCTCTTCTCTAACTATCTGGCGAGTCCTTTCCTCATCTGGTTTTTTTGCAAGCTCTTTGGTGATAACTTTTATGCTCTCATCCATTGAGTTAATAACAACGTCTCTTTCGTCAAATTTCTTATTGAGAGACTCCACATCCCCTTTGAGCGTGCTTACATCTGATTTGAGAGCCTTTATCCCTTCATTCATCGAGCTTATAATAATGTCTCTTTCATCAAATTTTTTATTGAGAGTGCTTACATCTACTTTGAGAGCGCTTACATCCCCTTTGAGAGCGCTCACATCTACTTTGAGAGATTTTAGCCCCTCATTCATTGAGATTAAAATAGCATCTCTCATCTCATCTGTCAACTTTTCCATAATAAAGCCCCCTAATCCTTATCCGTTTACTATATATTCGGCATTCCTCCCGTATAAACCCTTAAATATGCTATCTTAAGTCCATGATATTTGTCAAGAAAAAATCTGAAATATCTCCACCAACAACCCCCCTCTATACAAACTCTGTGTGCGTGGTGTATTATATTCAATATGAGATAATACTAATGTAACTGGAGATTTCATGACAAAAAACACGTTTTTTGGAGGTTTGTGTGATAGCAACAAATGATTTTAGAAGGGGAACCAAGATAGAGTATAAGGGCGAACCCTATGAGGTTATAGAGTTTCAGCATGTGAAAATGGGCAGAGGCGGAGCCTTTGTAAGAGCTAAGATGAAAGGCCTCAAAAGCGGTAAGGTTATAGAGGATACATTTAACTCCGGAGACAAGTTTCCTAAAGCCAATCTTGACGCAAGGCAGATGCAGTACCTGTACTTTCAGGACGGTTACTACTACCTTATGGATATGGAAAGTTACGAGCAATTGCCTATGACTGAAGAGCAACTCGGAGACAGCAAACTGTTTCTCAAAGAAAACATGATGGTGACAGTGCTTTTTCACAAGGAAAAATCCCTTGCCGTAGAGCTTCCCATCTTTGTAGAGCTTGCTGTTACTGAAACCGACCCGGGTTTTAAGGGAGACACTGCCTCAGGCGGAAATAAGCCTGCAGTGCTTGAAACCGGAGCGACAATAAAGGTTCCTTTTCACATCAATGAGGGCGATGTCATTAAGGTTGACACACGTTCCTTTGAGTACATAGAGAGGGTGAAATAATGGATCTGGAAAAGATAAAAGAACTGTCGGATTTCTTAAAGGAAACTGACATAACCGAGTTTTTTTACGAAGAGGATGGGCTTAAGTTAAAAATACGCAGAGGACTTAGCAGGCCGGCAGTAAGTCAGGCACAGCTGCATACAGAGGCTGCTGATACCCCGAAGGTGTCCTTGTCTGAGACAGTAGAAGAGGATAAATACGTAGCTGTGAAATCTCCAATCGTTGGCACCTTCTACCGCTGTCCATCCCCCGGAGCTCCTAACTTTGTAGAGCTTGGGGATAAAGTTAAAAGCGGACAGGTGCTCTGTATCGTTGAGGCAATGAAACTCATGAATGAAATCGAAAGTGAATGTGACGGCGAAATAGTTAAGATATTCCACGAAAGCGAAACATCGGTAGAATACGGCGAATCGCTTTTTCATATAAATCCGCTTTAACGGCAGCGCCCGTTAGAAGGTGAGAGTGAAATAAATGTCCCTTTTGAAAAAAATACTGATTGCTAACAGAGGTGAGATAGCCATACGTGTAATTCGTGCTTGTAAGGAGTTGGGGATAAAAACTGTGGCTATTTACTCAGAAATAGAAAAAGACGCTATGCACGTCCTTTTGGCAGATGAGTCGGTCTGTGTGGGGCCGCCAAAAGCGGCAGATAGTTACCTTAACATTCCGTCAATATTAAGTGCTGCTGAGATAACCGACTCCGGTGCAATTCATCCCGGATACGGATTCCTTTCTGAAAACCCGCACTTTGCCGAGGCGTGCAAAAAATCCAGAATTACCTTCATTGGCCCCACCCCGGAAAACATCAGACTCGGCGGAAATAAGTCCCGTGCTAAGCAGATCCTCCGCAAACACGGCATTCCGGTTATTCCCGGCAGTGACGGCAACATTATAGATAAAAAGAGTGCCCTGGGCATCGCCAAAAAAATTGGCTATCCCGTAATAATTAAAGCCTCAGCTGGCGGTGGCGGCAGAGGTATGAGGATAGTCAGAGAGGAGTCAATGCTTGAGCAGGCATTTTCAGCGGCAGAGGCAGAGTCTCTTGCTGCGTTTGGTGTTGGCGACTTATATATCGAAAAATATATACCCCTTATCCGGCATATTGAGGTTCAGATAGCGGTTGGCAGCGACGGCACAGCTATTCATCTTGGCGAGCGTGACTGTTCCGTACAACGCCGGCACCAGAAACTCATCGAGGAATCCCCATCACCTGTTATTACGGAAAAACTAAGAGAAAAACTTGGTAAATATGCGATTAAAGCCGCTGAAGTCCTTAAATACAGAAATGTGGGAACAGTGGAGTTCATTGTTGACAGAGATGACAGCATTTACTTTATGGAAATTAACACAAGAGTGCAGGTAGAGCACCCGGTGACAGAGGCTGTAACAGGCGTGGATATAATAAAAGAGCAGATACGGCTGGCCTCAGGGCTGCCGCTAAGCATAAAACAAAAAAATATAAAAATACATGGACACGCGATTGAGTGCCGTGTTAATGCCGAAGACCCGTACACTTTTGTGCCGTCACCCGGTAAGATTACGTTTTTATACCTGCCCGGAGGCCCTGGCATCAGAGTTGACACGTACATCTATAGCGGTTGTACCGTGCTGCCTTACTATGACTCGTTAATTGCCAAAGTAATCTCCCACGGCGCTACCCGTAAGGATGCCGTTGACAAGATGAAAAGAGCCCTTTCAGAGTTTAAAATTGAAGGGATAAAGACAACAATTCCTTTTCATAAAACAGTTCTTACTAATCCTGATTTCCTGAGCGGTGAATTTGACACCGGATATCTTGAAAGACTAAAAGGTGGCCACATTTGATGACTTACAGAGGACTCTATCAAAGCGGTCTTTGCCTGATTATGGACAGAGGCGACCGTATTAAACCAGCCTTTGACTCAGCGGTGTCTGCTATAGGGAGCGGCGTTAAGTGGATACAGTTAAGAGATAAGACAAGCGACAGGCTTCAGATATTTAAAACCAGCAGGGTGCTGCGAGCTCTGACATTGGCAAACGGCGTAAAACTAATTATTAACGACTACCCGGACATTGCCCTTGCGGTGGATGCTGACGGAGTGCACATCGGGCAGGATGATATGCCGATTAAATATGTCAGAAAGGTTTTTGCTAAAAAGCGGCATATAATAATCGGAGTATCCACGCATAGCGTGGAGGAGGCGGTAAGGGCAGAGGAGGAGGGCGCTGACTACATAGGATTCGGTCCTGTGTTTCACACAACGACAAAAGATGCCGGTTCTCCAAAAGGTATTGAGATGCTTTCTCAGGTGCTAAGCCAAGTGTCAATTCCTGTTGTAGCAATAGGCGGGATTGTGCAAGAAAACGTCAAACTCGTGTTAGAGGCTGGCGCTCATGCTGTTGCCGTTGCCTCCGGTATCATGGAAAGTGAAGACATTGGAAAGACTGCTGCTGAGTTTGTTGATACCGTTTCGAATAGAATTTCAACAAACATGGTTAAAAGATAAGATAGGTTAGCTAAGCATAATATACCATGTATCAATTGTAAACAAAAAAAGGGAGGAGGCATTCCCCCTCCTCCTCCCGAAAGATTGTCCTAAAATTACCTTATCAATGCAAGCACGTTCTGTGGCGCAGAATTAGCCTGTGCCAGAACAGATATACCGGCCTGTTGCAGAATCATGGACTTGGTAAGGTTTGCCGTTTCAGAGGCAAAGTCGGCATCCATTATTCTTGACCGTGCTGCCTGTGTATTCTGTATTATATTGCCTAAGTTGTTAATAGCCGCATCAAGCTGATTTGACTTAGCTCCCATGTCTGCCTTTGCAGAATTCACAGTGTTTAAAGCCTCGTCAATAACGGCGATAGTGTTTGAAGCGTTCGATGAGAATGTCACGTGGCCTTGAACATCACGGACTAAATTACCTTGAGCATCGAGTTTAGCAACCTGAAACGCCGCTATCCCGGTGTAAGTGATAGGGCCGGGCTGCGTTGTAGCTAACGGTGTCGTTGACATAGAAGTACTGTACGTCCAATTTGCCGGAGGCGGTGTTCCATTTCCGTCCATGAACAATTTATCTCCTACTGCCATAGTGGTACCGTTTACGACGGCTGTTCCGCTTGTACCGGTACTGGTGTGAATATCTTTTAAATACATGGTCAGCCCATCTTTGAGACCATCATTGCTGCCCTTAAATGTTTTGCCGCCTAAGGCATCCGTGTTCAGAGAGGGTATAGAGACACTTATCTGTGCATCGCTTGCTGCATAGCTTGTGTTAAATTTTGCCGTAACACCAAGGCCTGTCTTTGTGTTAGTGTCATAACTACCGGCAAGCAGCCGCACACCGTTAAATTTGGTCTGCTCAGAGATTCTCCCTATCTCCTCTACAAGTGAGTTTGCCTCTTTTTGCATGTAGGCGACATCGGTTGCACCATACTGGCCACTCATTGCTTGCACGCCAAGCTCCCGGATTCTCTGAAGGTTATTTGTTATCTCATCCATTGCACCCTCAGCAGTTTGAACCATAGAGAGACCGTCGTTTGCGTTTCTTACGCCAACAGTCAACCCTCTTGTTTGAGAATCCATTCCTGTTGCGATTGCAAGCCCTGCTGCGTCATCTGCCGCTGAGTTTACCCTCAAGCCTGACGATAATCTCGTCATCGCTGTTTGAAGCGGATTCTGAGTTTTCCTCAAATTGTTTTGTGCGTTAATTGACATTATGTTTGTGTTTATTACAAATGCCATGATAAACCTCCTTGCACTTTTTCTTAATAGCATCCGGCTATTATTTTAAGTCCGCAGATCTACATACTTTTAATACCGAGTTGTATTCAGAAGCATAACGAGGCGGCGAGGAGCAAGCGACGCAGGCGTACTTTTTAGTACGTTGAGGAGCTTGCGACAATGCCAACAAAGTTAGGCGATTGAAGGCTACTTGGTATAAGCTCTTTTCTACATTTTAGTCACCTCCTGATAATGACTATCCCCGCGGCAAAGCCGCAGGGTATCTCAACAACAAGAAAAATTCCCCGTGGTAAAAACCACGGAGAATTGCTAATTTCAAATCATCGGGCATTATATCCCACTCATGTTAACCTACTGTTTTCCCATTCTACCGTAACAGTGCGAGCACGTTCTGCGGTGACGAGTTGGCCTGTGACAGAACCGATATGCCAGCCTGTTGCAGAATCATTGACTTGGTAAGGTTTGCCGTCTCAGTAGCAAAGTCGGCATCCATTATTCTTGACCGTGCTGACTGTGTATTCTGTATTATATTGCCTAAGTTGTTAATAGCAGCATCAAGCTGGTTTGATTTAGCTCCCATGTCTGCTCTTGCAGAATTCACAGTGTTCAAAGCCTCGTCGATAACGGCGATAGTGTTTGAAGCGTTCGATGTGAAGGTCACATGGCCTTGAACATCGCGGATTAAATTACCCTGAGTATCAAGTTTAGCAACCTGAAACGCCGCTATACCGGTGTAACTTATAGCGCCAGGTTGTGTTGTAGCTAAGGCTGACGTTGACATAGATGTACTGTATGTCCAGTTTGGCGGAGGCGGTGCTCCAGATTTGCCCATGAGCAAGGTATCTCCTACTGCCATGGTTTGACCGTTAATGATGGCTGTTCCGCTTGTACCAGTAGTCGTGTGAATGTCTTTTAGATACATGGTCAGACCATCTTTGAGCCCATCACTGCTGCCCTTAAATGTCTTGCCGCCTAAGGCATCCGTGTTCAGAGAGGGTACAGCTATACTTATACTTGAATCGCTTGCTGCATAGCTTGTGTTAAAACTTATCTTTGTCGTAAGGCCTGCCTTCGCAACAGTGTCATAATTACCGGCAAGCAGCCGCACACCATTAAATTTGGTCTGCTCAGAGATTCTCCCTATCTCCTCTACAAGTGAGTTTGCCTCTTTTTGCATATAGGCGACATCAGTTGCACCATACTGGCCGCTCATTGCCTGCACGCCAAGCTCCCGGACTCTCTGAAGGTTATTGGTTATCTCATCCATTGCACCCTGAGCCGTTTGAACCATAGAGAGGCCGTCGTTTGCGTTTCTTACGCCAACTGTCAAACCTCTTGTTTGTGAGTCCATTCCTGTTGCGATTGCAAGCCCTGCTGCGTCATCTGCCGCTGAGTTTACCCTCAAGCCTGACGATAATCTCGTCATTGCTGTTTGGAGCGGATTCTGGGTTTTCCTTAAATTGTTTTGTGCGTTAATTGACATTATGTTTGTGTTTATTACAAATGCCATGATAAACCTCCTTGCACATTTTATTAATAGCGTCCGGCTATTATTTTAGTTATCTAAAACTCGTACATCCAACTACCGGTAACCTTTTTCTACACTTCACCACCTCCTGATATTTCAGTTTTTCAAACTATTGGGAATTAAATCCCACTCCTGTTAACCTCCGTGTTACCATATTTTTTTATTTCAACAGTGAAAGCACGTTCTGCGGAGACGAATTGGCCTGTGACAGAACCGATATACCGGCCTGTTGCAGAATCATGGACTTGGTAAGGTTTGCCGTCTCAGTAGCAAAGTCGGCATCCATTATTCTTGACCGTGCTGACTGTGTATTCTGTATTATATTGCCTAAGTTATTAATAGCAGCCTCTAACTGATTTGCTTTAGCTCCCATATCTGCCTTTGCAGAATTCACAGTGTTCAAAGCCTCGTCAATAACAGCTACAGTGTTTGAAGCGTTCGATGTGAAGGTCACATGGCCTTGAACATCGCGGACTAAATTACCCTGAGTATCGAGTTTAGCAACCTGAAACGCTGCTATACCGGTGTAACTGATAGCGCCTGGCTGCGTTGTAGCTAACGCTGATGTTGACATAGATGTACTGTATGTCCAGTTTGGCGGAGGCGGTGCTCCAGCTGTACCCATAAGCAAGGTGTCTCCTACTGCCATGGTTTGACCGTTAACGATAGCTATTCCGCTTGTACCAGTAGTAGTGTGAATGTCTTTTAAATACATGGTCAGCCCATCTTTGAGCCCATCACTGCTGGCCTTAAATGTTTTGCCGCCTAAGGCATCCGTGTTCAGAGAAGGTACCGCTATGCTTATACTTGAGTCGCTTGCTGAATAGCTTGTGTTAAACTTTATCTTTGTGGTAATGCCTGACTTCGCAACAGTGTCATAATTACCAGCAAGCAGCCGCACACCGTTAAATTTGGTCTGCTCGGAGATTCTCCCTATCTCCTCTACAAGTGAGTTTGCCTCTTTTTGCATGTAGGCGACATCGGTTGCACCGTACTGGCCACTCATTGCCTGCACGCCAAGCTCCCGGACTCTCTGAAGGTTATTTGTTATTTCATCCATTGCGCCCTCAGCCGTTTGAACCATAGAGAGACCGTCGTTTGCGTTTCTTACGCCAACTGTCAAACCTCTTGTTTGTGAGTCCATGCCTGTTGCGATTGCAAGCCCTGCTGCGTCATCTGCCGCTGAGTTTACCCTCAAGCCTGATGATAATCTCGTCATTGCTGTTTGAAGGGGATTCTGGGTTTTCCTTAGATTGTTTTGTGCACTGATAGACATTATGTTTGTGTTTATTACAAAAGCCATGATAAACCTCCGTGTGTCTCATATTAGTCTAATAGCATCCGGCTATTAGTTTACAAACAAACTAATTCAAACATTTTCTGAAACAGTTACGCCGCTATCGCTTAATTTATTAATCATTAATAAATTAAGGCAACATCAAGTGTTATGTATCGTTTATGGTTTTGGGTAGAGGAGTTATTCTTTTTGCTGCAGTTAGTAAAGTCATGTCAACCTCCTTGTAATGTTACAATTTCTGACAGCATCCGGCTGCCGCTTTAAATCTTAAAACTCTAGTTCTATACTTTTCGTTAGTTATGTTGCAATACTGTATCCTTACAATATCTCACACTGCTCTTACGTACGCCTTACTACTTATTACCTTCTTGCAGCCTCTTTGCTGCTCTTAGTCAACTTATCGGCAGTATTTTATAAAAACTTAATACTGTGTGAAAAAACTGTTTCAAAACTACTATAATACTTACCGATGGTTCTGAGTATTGTTGATAACTTAAGCTTAGGAGGACGGCGGCATGGCGGCTAAACGCACGGAAACAGACACAATGGGAGGCATTGAGGTTGATGCTGACAGGTTGTGGGGAGCTCAAACTGAGCGATCTCTGAGGTTTTTTTCAATAGGGGCTGAGAAAATGCCGATAGAGGTAATACGCGCCTTTGGAGTTTTAAAAAAAGCGGCAGCCCTTGCTAACAGGGACCTGGGGCAGCTTTCCGCCGTTAAGGCAGACCTGATTGCTAAAGCCGCTGATGAGATCATAGAGGGCAAACTTGACAGTCATTTCCCGCTTTCCGTTTGGCAAACAGGAAGCGGCACTCAGACCAACATGAACGTTAACGAGGTAATTGCAAACCGTGCTATAGAGTCAGTTGGCGGCGTTATTGGCTCTAAAGAGCCTGTGCATCCCAATGATGACGTTAATAAATCCCAGTCCTCAAACGACGCTTTCCCAACCGCCATGCACATAGCGGCAACCATCACTCTGACAAGAGGGCTAATGCCGTCTGTTAAAGCTCTCAGGGACGGTTTAAATGATAAATCAGAGGAGTTTTCCAAAATTATAAAAATAGGGCGAACTCATCTTCAGGACGCAGTGCCTCTTACTTTAGGGCAGGAGTTTTCAGGATATGTGGCACAGCTGGATTTTTGCATAACTGCAACAGAAAACGTTATCCCTTACCTATATGACTTAGCAATAGGGGGTACTGCGGTAGGAACCGGCCTTAATGCGCACCCTGAGTTTGCAGAGTGTGCCTCAACATATATTTCTAAACAGACCGGATTACCCTTTAAACCCTCACAAAACAAATTTGCCGCTCTCAGCTCACACGAGCCGATTGTGTCTGTCTCCGGTGCACTTAAGACTCTGAGCATTGCACTTTTAAAAATTGCAAACGATATCAGATGGTTAGCATCAGGACCGCGCTCAGGAATTGGGGAGCTGACTCTTCCTGCCAACGAACCAGGCTCATCCATTATGCCAGGCAAAGTAAACCCCACTCAGTGTGAGGCACTGACTATGGTCTGTGCTCAGGTCATGGGAAACGATGCAACCATAGCGTTTGCCGGCTCTCAAGGCAATTTTGAGCTAAACGTGTATAAACCAGTGATTATCTATAATTTATTACAGAGCATAAACCTGCTTGCCGATTCATGCCGGTCTTTTAACGAAAACCTCGTTTGCGGTATAAAAGCCAATGAGGACACTATCGCCTCTCATGTAAAAAACTCTCTCATGCTTGTAACAGCGTTAAATCCTGTTGTGGGGTACGATAATGCCGCAAAAATCGCTAAAACCGCCCACCAGTGCAAAATTACCCTCAAAGAGGCTTGCGTCAAACTTGGGCTTTTGACCGAAGAGGAATTTGACCGGCATGTGGATCCGGCAAAAATGATTTCAAATTCAATTTGAAATACAAGGCAGATATTTTTTATTGTATAGAAGAGCTTTTATTCTACAGAGTAAAGCTATATACCATTACAATTCTAATTTAAAATGGGTAAAATATTATTATTTACTTTTATGCCAATTTGTTTTAACATATATAATGCTAAGCGAGGTGGTTGATAATGACAAATACAACTACTGTAATTGAAGCAGTGTTTTATCTGTTGAGTAAGCTTGGACCTTCAGATAAATTGAAACTGATTAAGTTAATTTACCTTGCCGATAAATTCCATCTTATTCGTTATGGCCGCACTGTTACCAGAGATAAGTACTTAGCTATGGAGCACGGGCCAGTGGGCTCTGTAGTTAAAGATGTTTTGAGTTTTAATTCCAAAAGCCTTTCTGCTAGTGAGCTTAGATGTGCTTGTGCATTGTTTGAGGAAACTGACACTTACACCTTTAAAGCCAAACAATCTGCCACTGAACGCGATTTTGACATGTTATCTGAAAGTGATATAGAATCTTTTGACTTTGTGATTAATCAATTTGGACGTATGACGCAGTGGGAGCTTAGAGATTATACGCATAAATACCCTGAGTGGTATCAACACGAACAGTTATTAAAAGCTGGGCAAAGCAGAAGTGAACCTATAAACACAAAGGAGTTGCTGTCTTTACTTGATAATGACCCTCTAACTATGCCGATGGAACATCTGACAGAATCTGGGAAAATACTTACCGGAAATTATGATTAAGCGTGGAATTACCGGCAGAGCTAATAATTGAATATCTTTCAGACTTTTGTATATGTCATTTTAAAGACTGTAAACACGACCCTGAAGCACCAGCGCACTACTATGTAAATGTGCCAATAACTGATACTTCAAGTTTGCTGTTATGTATAATAACATCGCAAGTAAATAGCAGACAAAATTATTATTACAGGTTAAATCCAAAAGCAGCTGATAGCCTTGTTAGCATAAAAAAACAAGATCTGCCATTTACTTTAAAAGACTGCGTTGTTGATTGTAATAGCGCAGAGCTGATTAAAAAAGCAGAACTGCTTAACAGGATTAATCCTGATATTGGCTTTGATATTAAAGAAAGGGAAATTCCTTCGTTTCTAAGAAATGCAATAAAACAATCTGTAATAAACAGCCCACTCATTTCTAAATATATTAAAAAAATGCTGGAACAAATTTAATACAATGTTTATTAAATTTAAGATAAATTTTACATACTGGACAGAGATTAGGTAAAAAATTTTGGAAAAGAAAGTACTTGCACATTTCTATGAAAAATTCTTACTGGGCTTAATACCGCTGGTTCTTATCTCCATAATCGGCACCATTGGGTACTGGTATATAGGAAATAAACATTATACATTTTTAGATTGCTTTTATATGACTTTTTCAACCATAGCCACTATCGGTTTTGGCGAGATAATAGATATGTCTGATAAACCTCAGGGCAGGTTGTTTACAATATTTTTGGCATTAGCAGGCATTGGAACAATGAGCTATTTACTTTCGAACTTTACAGCTTTTATCATAGAGGGAGACCTGAAGGAGGCATTTTGGATAAATAAGATGGAAAAAAAGATAAAACAGCTAACGGATCACTATATTATCTGTGGGGCGGAGGGTAACGGTCTTTACATTGCCGGTGAATTAAATTTAACAAAGCGGCCTTCGGTTTTGATAGATATAGATATGAAAAAAATAGAAAAAATGCTGGAGACCTGTCCCGATCAGCTCTACATACAGGGGGATGCCACAGACAACAACGTGCTGCTTCATTGCGGCATAGAGAGGGCAAAAGGACTGTTTGCCGCAGCCGGAGACGATAACGTTGACCTTGTGATATGCCTCAGTGCCAGACAGTTAAATCCCTCACTTAAAATAGTAGCCCGCTGCCGACAGTTAAAAAACATCGCCAAAATGGAAAGAGCCGGGGCAGATGTAGTCGTATCCACACATCTTATTGGCGGCATGAGAATGTCCTCTGAGATGTTCCGCCCTGCTGTCGTCTCATTTCTTGATGTTATGCTCAGGGATAAATCCAAAAATCTCCGCATTGAGGAATTTACGTTGCCGGAGAGTTTTACCCCTAAAAAGTTATCTGATATCAATTTTAAAAAGCATCCTGATATCTTGCTCCTTGCTATCAAAAGCGCCTCTGAATGGACATATAATCCAAAGGAGGACTTTATTGTAAATCCCTTGGATACTTTTGTTTTTTTAGCTACGCCGCAGCAAAGAATAGACATCCGTGAGGAACTAAGAGATTTATAAGCAGCCGACAAAAAATGCCACACTGTGAGTTAAAAATGATAGAGAAAACGTATTGTGTCGGGGAAATCACTGTGGAGGCTCTAAGGGGTGTGAATCTGATAATAGAAAAAGGGGATTTTACTGCTATAACAGGAGTTTCAGGCTCAGGAAAAACAACCCTTTTAAACATAATTGGCTGCCTTGACGTTCCCACCTCTGGCAGCTACAAGCTTAACGGCACTGACGTGTCTCACTACAACGACGATGCTCTCTCTGCTATACGTAATAAGTTAATAGGCTTTGTGTTTCAACATTTTTACCTGCTGCCCTATATAACAGCCATAGAAAACGTTTTGTTACCAGTGCTTTATACAGAAACACCGGTGGATAATCCGAGGGAGCTGGCACTTGATGCACTTACCAGAGTGGGATTGTCCGACAGGGCGGATTTTAAACCCGGGCAGCTCTCCGGCGGCCAGCAGCAGCGAGTGGCTATAGCACGCGCCCTTATCAATTCACCGTCCCTTATAATATGTGATGAACCAACAGGCCAGCTTGACTCTAAAACTGCATCAGAGGTCATGCAAACCCTTGTTGACTTAAATACCGCAGGAAAAACCATTCTGATGGTGACTCACGATGCTGCCGTGGCAAGGATTGCCAGGAGAGCCTATCACATACGAGACGGTCTTATAAGTAATAACGATTCGCTTTAGAAAAATTAATCAAATAAACATGAATCCAAAAACTCTGGACCTAATCAATTTGAATCTGAATCTTATAATTTTACCGGCTAATTTTGATATGTTCTTATTACCTTTAAAAGTTACCGGACTCCAGTGGTTGTTGCCGGTTATGACATCACAATCGTTCAATGAAAATCCGTCAAAAACTGGCGCCTCAAGTCTGGGTTTCAGCTCCAGCACCTCGATTTTGATTTCCCCTCCGGGGTAAGAAACCGAATTAATCAGCATTTCAGAGCCCTTAAATATACACGGATACGTGTAAAATTCCCCCATAAGCGGGGCCTCAATTCCCACAATGCCGTCCTCTCTGACTGTGGCAAGGTATATGGCAGGCCGCTCGGCACGGTATTCATTATGGGCACGGCGGGAAAAAAACACAGGATGTGCCCATTGTTTACCCTCATACGGAACCAGACCAACTCCGGCATACGTCGTGATTTTTTCGGGATTTTCCTCGTTTGAATAAAGTGCCGATTGCGAAGGGAAAAACCACCGGTTGCCGTCTCTGCTTAGCGCCAGATGCAGACTTAGAGTGTCGGTGTCTCTGTGGTAGATAGCCGGAAACATTATGTGTGCCATGTCGGCGCCGGGCCACTTATTGTAGCTGTTTGTGTATATATCGGCAGAGGGTCCCCAGCTAATCTCAGGTGTTAACACTGCCTTTGGAGGTGGAAATTTGCCAAATTGCCGGGACTCGGTTTTTCTTACTATCCGTTTACCTCCAAATCCATGACGATTCTGCGGAGACCAACCCCTTACGTACAAAACATACTTCTTTTTTTCCTTTATATAACAGGCGACTGACTGCGTATCGCTTAAGTACTCCAGTACAGGTTCATCCAGTAGTGTCCAGTGTATTCCATCTGGAGATACTGCCCCATAAAGCCAATTAAACACATCCTTAACCTTTTTTGCCTGCCCAAGGTGCACAAGTTTATAACGTTCTGGCGCAGGTGCTGAGTCATCCTTAAACACGGTTGCGCCGTGGGCACCGAGAACTCCCCCTGTGCGCTCATCACCCCAGCCATACACTATATTGTTTGACTTGCTGCCTTTGTACTCTATAAGGCCAAGTTCGGGGCGATGCCAGTGCTTACAATCATCCGATTCCATATAACAGAGTTTATCGTTTTCCTGAATTCCTTTTTCACTGAAATCATACGTGCAATACCAAAGGCGGTACTTTCCGTTGTCAAACATAAGAGTGCTGTAAGCGCCCACTAAGCCAAGCGGATCATCTGCCGCAATCGGATAATCTGAAATCTCAGGTTTTGTTATCTTAAGCTCTATCCCATACGGACTGAGCCACGGATGCGTTCCATATAAATCCTGATAGAATCTCCAAAATGGCATCCCATATCCAGCCTCAACATACCACCAGTCAAAAAACATGTTTTTAACGCCAACCCGAAACTGCATAGGAATGTGGATGTCCTCAGATGCCCTAACTAACACTCAGCAGTCCTTGTAAAATATCAGTAATATCATGACATTTAATATAACCTTTTTCATGGAAAATAAGTAAGGGAATAAGTAAGGAAAAGTGGTAAGGGAGGACGCTGCCCTCCCTATAATCGCATTGCCCTTATCTATAGATTCCACTTTTCCACTGGGAGTTCTATTGTAAACAGTGCTCCGTCTGCCGTGTTATTGGCGCTAAGAGAGCCGCCCATATTGTCCTCTATGATAGTTTTTGATATAGAAAGTCCGATGCCTGTTCCATTTGCGCCTTTGGTTGACACGTAGGGGTCAAAAATTGTCGGCAATATGTGGGCTGGGATTCCACCGGCATTGTCCTGTATTGTTATCGTTATCTTTGTACCATTGTCTTTAACATTTATGTCCACTTTGCGATCTGGTGTTTGGTTTGACGAAAAGGCGTCTCTTGCGTTATTAAGTAAATTAATTATTGTTTGTTTGAATTCGTTTTGATATCCAAAGGCAGTTGCATGTTTATCACCGGCTATGTTTATAGCGATGTCGTTGATTTTGTATTGTTTACCAATAATATCCAGGGCGTTATTTATTGCATACAGTGGATAAAAAGGTTTTTTTTCTTTTGAAGGCTTAAAAAAATCTCTGAAATCATCTATCGTTTTTGACATATACGATATCTGATTCATCCCTTCCTTTACCAAACCAGACACAAAATCCTTATATTGTTTTCCGTCAAGTCCGGTATTTTCCATCTCCTGAATTATGAGGGCTAACAAATTAAGTGGCTGCTTCCACTGATGTGCTATTGCATTAATCAGTTCTCCCATTTGTGCTGCTCTGCTCTGGACCTCCAATAATTTTTTAGCCTTTGCCGCATCGTCTTTAAGCTTACCACGTTCCGCCTCGATAGCCGCTATCTCGGTAAGCGTTATGATGTAGTAGGAGAGAGAAAATTTGCATTTTGTAGCAACAAACGGTCTTACTTTTCCCTCCAGCCCGTGCTCTTTAAGATATATCACGTGTTCTTTTTCTGCAGCAGTAACTATTGTTTTGAGCCACGAGGTTTCTGAGCTCAAAATTGGAGTTTCATCGTCAATTTTTGCTACTATAGCGGACAAATCCATGCAGCTTATTTTAAATTCATCAAGATTTTCAAATCCGAGAAATTTTAGAAAAGTCCTGTTTATGTATTCTATATCATCTCCATCCATTGTCATCATAAAGGAGGGGTTTGAGTCAAGAATAAACCGCATGGAATTTGTTTTTTTCTCTATTTCACGTCTTTGAAAAATTGTCAGCGCTGATTTATAAATTGTTTCAAGGAGTTTATCGGGATTAGTGGGTTTGGTAGCATAGCTGTCTATTCCTATGTCAATGGCCTGAATCAGATACCGAGGTTCATTAAAAGCGGTGAGAACTATAACTGGCACATTGTAGTCTAAGTCTTTTATGGCCTTTGCCATGGTAAGGCCGTCCATTTTTGGCATCTGAATATCGGTAACAACAATATCCGGCCTGTGTTGCTCAAACAATTGTAACCCCTGAGCGCCGTCCTCAGCCACTAGAAGCACTCCGACGTCCATTCTAAGAATATCCGCAAGCTCCTCCCTCGTATCCGGCTGGTCCTCAACATAAAGGACAGAGACGAGTTTTAACACTTTTCTTTTGTCGTATTGTTCTGTTTTCACAATCATGCGGCTCTGCTGAACAGTTATATATTTACCAGAGGTAATTCTATCAAAAACTCAGCTCCGTCGTCAACATTATGCACTGTAAGTTTTCCGTTCATATTGTTTTCAATTATCATTTTTGACATATAAAGTCCCACACCGGTTCCTTTGCCCTGCTCTTTGGTTGTAAAGTAGGGCTCAAATATTCTGTCAATTGTGTTTTCAGGGATACCGCCGCCGTTATCACTGAATTTCAGAAAAGCTTTGCTATCGTTCACTCCGACTTGTATTGAGACAAGGCCGGGATGAATGGATTTTTCTATTATAACGTCCTTTGAATTAGAAAACAAATTAAGCAGTGCCTGTGAAAACTCATTGGGATAGCCGTTTACCAATCCATTGTCTTTGACATCAAGATGTACACTTATATCGCTGTTTTTAAAGCTTGCATCAAACAATGACACAGTGTTTTGCACTGAGGCAGCCAGATAGAAGTTTTCCCTGACCTTATCTGGCTTAAAAAAGTTTCTGAAATCATCTATAGTGGTTGACATCCCCTCGATAAGCTTCTGCGCTTTAGCCACTGAGGTTGACATAATTTCCTGTGTAAGTGCATTGTCGCTGTAGGCCCGGCTAAGTTTATATAGGATAAGACTGATTACATTTATCGGCTGCCTCCACTGGTGGGCAATGTTACCAATCATCTCACCCATAGCGGCAAGACGTGACTGCTGAATAAGCATTTTTTCCTGCTCTGTGCGTTTTGCCGCCTCCTCAATAACTCTTTCCTCAAGGGTTCGGTTTAAATCTTCAAGCAGTGCTGTGTTAAACCTGAGTTCATCCTCTATTCGCTTACGCTCGATAAGTTCTGCATTAAGTTTAACATTTATCTCAGCCAGTTCACGTGTTCTGATACTTACAAGCTCTTCAAGGTTTCGCCTGTTATACTCAAGTTCGGAGTTCCATGTCTGAATCTGTGAAAGCATTTCGTTAAGACCATGGGCAAGCATCCCAATTTCGTCATCACTTTCCACTTTTGCCCGTATTGTGTAATTTCTTTGCGCCTCTACCGTATTCATTACGTCCAGGATGCTATATATGGGACCTATGATCGACTTCTGAAGCTTTGTCATAAAAAATATTGCAATTAAAAATGCAGCAGATGAAACTGAGATTCCAAAGAGAAATTTAGTTACAAGGTTTTGGTAGAGGGCTTTTATGTTTGATCTGATATAAACAGTACCAAGATAATTTTTATTGTAGGTAATTGTTTGAAAAACAAGCAAAGAACCCTTTTCAAAAAAATAACCGTCCTCTCGCGGCAAAGGCGGGGACATCTTTGTCTCACTATTTTCCTTTTCGTATTGCGCAAAAATAGTTCCTTCTTTAGAGTACAGTACGGCAAGCTCAATGTTTGGCGAGTATTTTAGCATTTTCAGAATCTCAGACGCTCTTTTACTGTCAGAAAATAATATGGCGGCTGCGCTGCTTTTTGCTATCATTTTGGCCTTTAACGTCAAATCAGTGATCAAAGCCATTTTAAATGAGATGACCCCCTCAACAACTATCACCAAACCTATCATAATAACCACAACACCAATGGAAAGAAGATTAACCTGCATTAATCTTTTTCTGATATTTCCTTTAGTAAATATAAGCAAGTCGTTGTTAAACATCTTTAATTATTTTTCATCAGCCAGCTCAAGAAGTTGCGAGCTTATAGTAAGCCCGGCTTTCTTTGCTGCTTCATTATTAATCTTGAACCTGACCATATTGTCTCTTATAACAAACTGTATGATTCCCCCGTTTTTGTTAAATGATTGTTGGTCTGAAATCGTTAAAACAGGCTTATTCTCAAGATGAGCCAACATTGTTGAAATATCGGCGGTATTGGCTTGCCCGATAAATAATATGTGACAGTTGGAGATTTTATCTGTGTCATCTACAGCGATTATACTGACTCTTTCTGAAGCATTATATTTTTCTTTTTGTAAATTAAGTGCCTGAACAAGCGGTGTGTTGCCAAATACGCAAATATTTAATGTAGTAATGTCATTTGAGCCAGCAGATACCGAACTTGGCCATTCTACAAAGATTGTAAAATTCAGGATAAAAGTGGCTTTTGTTTCAAGCTCTTTTTTGGGGGCAGAGAAAACTGCTTTAGGATTAAGCAATAATAAAATAAACGACAGCGTTATTATACTTAAAGAAATTATTAAATTTCTGCTGCAATATCTTAGCATCAAAACTTGTCACTCCTATCTTTATACGTTACAAGCAACACTTGTTGAAACTAATATAACCTTTTTCAGTGGTTCATGTAAAAGGAAAATCCGGATAAATACTTGACAGAATTATGCTATAAGGATAATCATAAACAGATAACACAAAAGATTTGGCTGGAGGATAAGAGCGACAGATGAAAAGGGCATTGATAACAGGGATAACAGGGCAAGATGGCTCCTATCTTGCCGAGTTACTGCTTGATAAAGGGTACGAGGTGTATGGTCTCATACGGCGCAGCAGCACGTTTAACACCGTACGAATAGATCATCTGTATGTGGATCCCCACGAAAGTGCAGCAAGGTTTTTTCTTGAATACGGAGATTTATCTGACTCAGGGACTTTAACTAACCTTATCTATAATGTAAAACCGGATGAGATATACCATCTTGCGGCACAAAGCCATGTCAGGGTAAGTTTTGATATGCCGGAATACACTGGGGATATAACAGGGCTTGGAACTGTAAGAATTTTAGAGGCTGTCAGAAGAAGCGGTGTAGGAGCAAGGTTTTATCAGGCCTCGTCTTCTGAGATGTTTGGCTCAGCGAATCCTCCACAGGATGAGACCACGCCATTTTGTCCGCGTAGCCCTTATGCCGCTGCAAAAGTCTATGCCTACTGGATAACCGTAAACTACAGAGAAGGTTACGGAGTGTTTGCCTGTAACGGCATTCTGTTTAATCACGAATCCCCCAGAAGGGGAGAGACCTTTGTGACACGGAAAATAACCCGTGCTCTTGCCGCAATGATTACAAAAAAACAAAACAAACTGTTCCTTGGTAACCTTGATGCCAGGCGCGACTGGGGTTTTGCTCCTGAGTACGTCCAATTGCAGTGGTTAATCCTTCAACAGGACTCCCCTGAGGACTATGTTATTGGTACCGGTGAGAGCCGCTCAGTTAGGGAATTTGTGGTAAGTGCATTTGAATATGCCGGGATTGAGTTAGAGTGGCAAGGCACAGGCGTAAATGAAAAAGGTATTGTTAAATCCTGTGTTAATAAGCTGCCATTTAAGGCAGGCGATGTTATAATAGAAATCGACAACCGGTATTTCAGACCCACTGAGGTTGACTATCTGCTTGCTAATACTAAAAAATCAAGAGACAAGTTGGGGTTTGAGTCTAAAATAATATTTAACGAGCTTGTTAAAATCATGGTGGATGCCGACCTTGAGGCTCATGGATTAAGCAGCCCTGGGGAGAGCCGCCAAATTCTAAAGAACAAGGGATTTAACTGGATAAGGAAATAGTTTTTATGATGAATAAAGGTTCAAAAATATATGTAAGCGGCCACAGAGGGCTTGTGGGACGCGCCGTGATGAGGCGTTTGGAGGTTGGCGGTTACTCTAACATAGTGGTAAGGGGGCGGGAGGAGCTGGACCTTAAATCCCAGGAGGCGGTAAAAGAGTTTTTTATGGCAGAGAGGCCGGAATATGTTTTTTTGGCAGCCGCAAAAGTCGGCGGTATAATGGCAAATAACACATATCCAGCCGAGTTCATATATGACAATCTGGTAATAGAGACAAATGTGGTTCACAACTCTTATTTAAGCGGCGTAAAGAAATTGCTTTTTTTGGGTAGTTCCTGCATTTATCCCAAATTTGCCCCGCAGCCTATGAAAGAAGAGTATCTCTTAGCAGGCATTTTGGAGCCCACAAACGAGCCCTACGCTATTGCTAAAATAGCTGGTATAATACTCTGTCAGTCATACAACAGACAGTACGGTACAGGCTATATCTCAGCAATGCCCACTAATCTTTACGGGCCCTACGATAACTTTGATCTTAACAATTCGCATGTTTTACCCGCGATGATAAAGAAATTCCATGACAGCAAAGCTGCAATGGAAAGAGGCGTTGAAAGTCCTGTCGTTCTATGGGGAACAGGCAGCCCCTGCAGGGAGTTTTTACACGTTGACGACCTTGCTGATGCTCTAATCTTTTTAATGGACAACTACAATGACAACGTAACAATAAACGTGGGTACCGGTACAGATCAGACCATAGCCGAGCTTGCAGAAATTGTAAAGGATGTCGTAGGTTTTAAGGGTGAGGTAATATGGGACAGTACAAAACCCGACGGCACTCCAAGAAAACTCCTTGATACATATAGACTTACAAAACTCGGCTGGAGCCCCAAAATAACCCTGCGGGACGGTATCAGAAGCACTTACGACTGGTTTTGTAAAAACTATGAAAATATCAAATAACCTGTTGATAAAGGCATGAAACAATCCGTTTACACCGGTGACATTGAAACAAAAATTTCAGAAATTATTTTGACACTAAAGTCTCTTTCCAATCCTAAAAACGTAGAGGGTATGGCAAGGTATGGGATAAATCCGGAAAACACCCTTGGCATAACAATTCCGGCACTTAAGGCAATCGTACGTGAGGTTGGCAAATCACACGGGCTGGCATTAAAACTCTGGGATAGCTTAATCCATGAGGCAAGAATCCTTGCTGCCCTTATTGATATTCCGAGGGATGTTACCGAGGAGCAGATGGAACGATGGGTTAAGGACTTTGACTCATGGGATGTCTGTGACCAGGTTTGCAGTAAGCTCTTTGTTAAAACCTCATTTGCCAATGCTAAGGCGAGGCAGTGGTGCAAAAGAGACGAGGAGTTTGTAAAACGCGCTGGATTTGTCATGATAACAGCCCTCACAGTTTATGACAAAAAAGCAGATGACAATATTTTTCTTGATTTCTTTGATTTGATTAAAGAGGCCTCAACTGATGAGCGCAATTTTGTTAAAAAGGCTGTAAACTGGGCGTTGAGACAAATCGGAAAGAGAAACCAGACTCTCAGACGTGAGGCTGTAAGACTTGCCCACGAGATTTATGATATCAGAACTAAATCGTCAAAGTGGATAGCCTGCGACGCCCTGCGTGAGCTGGGAAAGTATGGTAATTAGTCTATAGTTTTCTTGAAAACTTTTTGTGCGGACAACACTTACCAGTCGTTGCCAAAAAAACTGGGGTTAAGGGGAGGCAGCGCCTCCCCCTTAACATCTATTACTATATCTGATTAACCAGCGTTTTCAACGAGCATAGCAAAGCCCATACCGCCGCCTATACACATGCTAATAATACCGTGTTTGTAACCGTTACGCTGCATGAGGTTCATGCCGGTAACCATTTGTCTTGCTCCGGTGCAGCCGATAGGGTGTCCGATTGAGATACCACTTCCGAGCTGATTGGGTTTTTCAGTAGGGATGCCCAGTTCTTTCAGACAGCCGATAGTCTGTGAAGCGAAGGCCTCGTTGAGTTCCCACATGTCGATGTCTTGTACAGACAATTTATTAGCCTTAAGGAGTTTTCTGATAGCTGGAATTGGTCCCAGTCCCATGTAGGCGGGGTCAAGGCCGCCTGCGGCGAATCCTTTAACCTTTACATAAGGCTTAAGGCCAAGTTCTTTTGCCTTGTCCGCGGACATCATAATAACAGCGGCGGCGCCGTCGTTAATTCCGGAGGCATTACCGGCAGTTACTGAGCCGTCTTTTTTGAAAGCTGGTTTCATTTTTCCGAGCTTTTCCATGCTGGTTTCCATTGGGCGTTCATCCGTATCAACAATAGTATCGCCTTTTCTGCCCTTTATTACAACAGGAACTATTTCTTTGGCGAAAGTGCCGTCTTTGATAGCTTTCAAAGCTCTGGTGTGGCTGAGGAGGCTGAGCTCGTCCTGTTCCTGACGGGTTATCCCGTAGAGGTCAACGATATTTTCAGCGGTTATTCCCATATGGTAGCCGTAGAAAATCTCAAACAGGCCGTCAAACACCATAAGATCATGGAGTTCGCCGATGCCGGTCAGAGCCATACGATAGCCCCACCGTGCCTGAAGCAATGCAAACGGAACATTGCTCATGCTTTCCATACCGCCGGCTACTATAACATCCGACTCACCGGCCATAATGGATGTTGCTCCCAGCGCTATTGCTTTTAAACCGGAGGAACAGACCTTGTTGATAGTAAAGGCGGGGGTTTCTTTAGGTATTCCGCCTTTAATCATTGCCTGTCTGCCGGGATTTTGCCCCTGTCCGGCCTGTAGGACATTGCCTATTATCACATCGTCAATAGCTACGGGTTTAAGAGAAGAATCCCAGTCCTGCACTTTCTTTTCAAGCTCTATAACGCCCTTGTCTTTTAACTTATCAGGAGCATTGTTTTTCATTTCATCGCTGACTACTGGCCGTAATCCTGTTCTTTTAAAGGCCTCTTTGATTACCAGAGCTCCCAGATCTATTGCCGACACATCCTTAAGTGTGCCGCCAAATGCCCCTACTGGTGTTCTGACTCCTCCCACTATTACAACTTCTCTCATCGTGTAAGTCCTCCTAAGTTTAAGTTAATTTGGTTCATATCATCTCTGGTTTATGCCAATGGGCTGTTTTAAATTAAACACACCATAAACATAATAGCTATTGTGTTTTTACTGTGTCAAGAGCATTTTTTAATAGTGTTTAACCAAAGTGAAAAAGTGCGGGGTGAGGCATAGTCAACAGCCCAAATCCGCCTCTTTTTAATGCCTCTTTTTTCCAGTCTATGCTGATCTGAGGATGCCATTGTGTCGTTGAATTGTCGTAAGTTCTAATAACTCCTGAATTGATCTCATGTAAACATTGCTATCAATTAAATGCGTTGCGAAACTATGCCTCAATATTGTTCGAGGTTATATTTTCAACCTCGAAATTCCCTAAGAATTTGGAATAATAGCAATTAAAAAGAATCTTTAAATCGTTAATAGTCGTCGTTGCTTTATGTAACTCTTATAAGACAGATATAATGGATATAGCTCGGTTACGGTGGCATTTGACGGTACGTGGTTAATGTATTGTTACCCTTTGAACCCTCCGGATAATAATCTATCACCCACCTTGATTTGTCTCTGCTATAGGGTCTTACCGACATATATTTTATAGCTGCCTCTTTTTAAGATTTCCATCCTGGATTTTTAATGCTAAATAACAGTGAGGATTTTATTCAAAATTAGAAAAAACTATTTAGAAAAAAAATTAAAGTAAATTCTTGCCACAACATTTTTTGAACTTCTTGCCGCTGCCACATGGACACGGAGCATTTCTTTTTATTCCAGCAACATTTGATCTGTTTATTTCTTGAACAAAATCAATTTCCTTAAGCGGAGGAGTCCTAAAAGATAAAATTGTATCCTCGCCCTTATAAGTTATGGCAAAATCTCCTTGGCTAATGATGTCCATGCCTATTAAAATATCACAGCCTGACATTTTCCCTAAAGCAACCTCTAAATCATGGATAAATACTTTATTAGGCAGAAAAACGCAAATATCATAAGACGGAACACTAACTGTCGTTTCCACATTGCTAACTATTTTAATTCCAGTAGGGCTTAAGCCTAAATCATCTACAATTTTTTCGTAATCATAGAATTGGTTGCGCCTGTATCCCAAATTCCTTTGTACGCGCGTGCATTTATAGTGGATAACTCTACAACCGACTCCATATTGCTAAAACTGCCAGAAACATGCACTTCAGTGGTAAGCTCACGAGCTATTCCATTATAACGCGTGGTAAATGCTCTTGTAATCTGTTTTTCAGGCAAAGCTTACCCGTGAATGATAAGTTTGAGTATAGCTTTCAGAGCCAGGGGTACATAATTGAACAAGAAATGTGCCGATTTCATGCTCTTTAATCGTGGCTGCAACTGCCTCTTTCTTTGAATTATAATTGCCGAGAACTGTTTGATTGAGAGTGTTCAAAAAACTGTGTCATGAAGTCTAATTAGAGAGCATTTTTTGGAAAGTATATTTTCAGAAACTGCCTAACTGAATTATATTATCAGTTATAACAAAAAGGAGGGATGACACGATGAGTAAGAGAGAAACACAAGATTTGAAGGAGTTCGATTTTGCATCATTTCAGCAAGAGGCAATCAAGCAGTTAAAATCCGGCAAGCCTTAAAGTGGTAAAGAGGGAGTAATAACGCCGCTAATAAAACGGATTCTTGAGGCGGCGTTGGAAGGTGAGTTAGACAACCACTTGAGTGATGAAAGAGAATCAGGCGGGAGAAACAGGAAAAACGGGTCAACATGCAAAACAGTGAAGACAGATCAAATAGCGTTTGAGTTGGAGACTCCGAGGGATCGCAATAGTAGTTTTGAGCCTGAGATAGTGAAAAAGAGGCAGACCTATCCTGGTGACGCACTGGAGAGCAAAATCATATCCCTGTACGGTTTTGGGATGAGTTATAACG
>JADFXG010000018.1 GCA_015233895.1 Nitrospirota bacterium
GGAGACAGCCATTGAGAAACTGGAGCCAGACTGTCTCTCAACTTGCTTTATTTTTTGAGGGTAGGCTAAAATTGGATATTACCGTTTAAGGTGATTTCACACTTGACACAGTTTATTGAATATATCCTGTCATTTCCTTTTTACTAATTGTGACTTAAGTTCATCGTAAGAAAGAAGCTGTTCATGATTGTTTTCATAATTACTAAATCGTTTATTTAATTCATTTACATGGCTTTGAGGTACTGGAATATCTAACTCGTTCAAAGCAATACTGTCCCAAAGCTCCTCTGCTAATTGTATCTTTTCATGTACGCTCATTTCGGTAATATTTGGAATATCGTTCACATGCATACTCTCTCCCATCACTAAAGATATAATCTGTACCGGCACGTAACCATTATATAATTCAATTATAGGCATTTTCGCTGTTTTTTTGCAAAACTATATTATATAATACCCCAGCATATGGACTTATACCAAAAAATTCGAACAGGTTTTTTTGTGATAGCAGGGCCCTGTGTTATAGAGAGCCGTGAGCTTGCTATGTCGTCGGCATTTGAGCTTAAGGAAATATGCAGTTCACTTGGAATAACATTCATTTATAAGAGTTCCTATGATAAGGCAAACAGAACATCATTAGATGGCTTCAGGGGTATTGGATCGGCTAAAAGAATAGAAAACGGCCTTCAAATATTAAACGATGTGAAAGAAAAATACGATGTCGCTGTTTTAACCGATGTTCACTCAGCTGAGGAGGCTGTAATTGCATCCGAGTTTGTGGATATAATCCAGATACCAGCACTCCTTTCCAGACAAACAGATATAATCATAGCAGCCTCAAAGACGGGTAGGACAGTAAATATCAAAAAAGGACAGTTTATGGCTCCCTCCGATATTACAAACGTAATCGCGAAATTCACGTCAACCGGAAACACAAATCTCCTCATAACCGAACGCGGCACAACATTTGGCTATGGCAATCTTGTGGTGGATTTCAGGGGGATTCCTATTATGAAACAGTATGGCTTTCCGGTTGTGTTTGACGCAACCCACAGTGTACAGTTGCCGGGTGGGCTTGGAAATGCCTCAGGGGGAGAGCGGAAATTTGTTCCCACATTGGCAAAAGCAGCGGTTGCTGCCGGCTGTGACGGACTTTTTATGGAGGTACACCCGGAGCCTGACAATGCCCTCTGTGATGGCCCAAATATGATTAATTATGAAACCGCTAAAAATGTCCTTAACGTTTCTAAAGCCATATATGAACTGATTAATTCCACTAAGCAGTTATAGTTTTGTGATTGCTGAGTTTTTAACTTATCTCACCACTCCGGCACCTCTTTATGTTAAACGTATGGGCTATCTCAAAGAAGCGATTGCTATAGAAGCCCGCTATAAAAGATGTAAGGCAGCATGGTCACCGCATCTGGAAAATTCTAAAAATTTCATCATTAATGCTCTCAAGCGTTGCAAAGCTTTCAGAACGGTTGTTGTGCTTGGCTCTGGGAATCTGTTGGATTTACCATTATTACAACTCAGCCAGACATTTGAGAAAGTTATTTTAGTTGACATTGTTCATCTTGGTAAAATTCTCAAAACCATAAGAAAATTTACTAACGTGGTTTCACACTCTTGTGATATTACGGAGACATCCGAGATCATCTTCAATTTAATCAAAAACCGGACAAACACTACTGAGCATATTGAATTGCCTATGCCAAAGATGTTTCATTTACCGGAGACTCAGGGCAACTGTACCGACCTTGTAATATCCCTGAACATTTTTTCACAGCTTACCGTTATGCCAAGAGAGTATATTCTAAAAAACAAAGCCTCAGAGGATGGCACTGTCTTAAAGAGATGGGAAAACGAGGTATTGGAAGCGCATCTGGATGCTCTCATGGCATTAAAAACCAATGTGTGTTTGATTACGGATTTTGAATTTATTGAACGCAACCATCGCACACAATCTCTAAACCAATACTACACGCTAACAGGTATCAACCTCCCACTGCCTGAGAAAACATGGACCTGGAACATAGCGCCAAAAGGGGAGATATCAAACGATATTTCGATAGAAAGAAAAGTTGCTGCCTTTTTTTTCAATCCGGATAAGCAGATTACATCAGTTCATCACAAAAATATCTTATAAAATCCGTTTAGAATATCTGTGGGTGTCGGAGGACAGCCTGGAATATAAATATCCACTGGAATTACCTTATCAATGCCTCCCAATGAGGCATAGCTCTGTCCAAATATCCCGCCGTTACATCCGCAGTCACCTACTGCTATTACAAGTTTTGGAGACGGTACGGCATCGTATGTTCTGCGGAGAGCTATTTCCATATTTGCCGTTACAGGCCCAGTGACAAGCAGCACATCGGCAAATCTCGGTGAAGCTGTAAAGTGTATTCCAAATTGCTCACAGTTATACACTGGATTATTTATGGCATGGATTTCAAGCTCACAACCGTTACATGAACCGGCATCCACCTCTCTTACTGTCAAACTTCTTTGGAAGCGTTTTTTTACTGAATCCTCTAATTTAATTTCCCCAATTGTTATTTTAGGGTCATCGCTCCGTGGGGTCAGCTCTGTAACAATACCGGTACGAAATATCTGCCGCAGAATTCTAATCATAAATCGTGCCCCGAATATGATTGATTAAAACTCTTATTACACAGAGGGAAATCCGGTACAATGTTGCCTTTTATAGCCTGCTCAAGAGCCAGCCAGTTAAGAGCGGACGGATCTCTGACCATGCATCTGTTAATTACATCACCACTATGGCCGCTTTGCAACCAGTAGATAATCTCTCCGCGCCAGCCCTCTACGGCAGCAAACCCCGTAGCCTCAGGTAAAGGAACCCTACAGTCAGTCACAATGCCGCCCTGCGGTATCCCCCTAAGGATTCGTCGTATAAGCCGTACAGACTCCCTGATTTCTGAAACTCTTACCCACACTCTTGCGTGAACATCTCCAGCAGTAAGCACAGGCGGCTCTATTTGCAATGAATCATACGGTGGATATGGAGTATGAATTCTGCAATCCACGTTAAGCCCGCTGGCACGCGCCACTATTCCTACAGTGCAGAGCTCTCTTGCTAACTCTGAGGTCAAAATGCCTGTGTTGCGCACCCTGTCCTCAAGCGAGGAACTCTCCTCATATATGGTTACAAGGTGTTCAAAGTCCTCTTCAATAATATTAAGCTCTGATAATATTTCCTTTTTGGCGCTTGAATCTATATCTGCCGCCACTCCGCCCGGTACAACCCGATCCATCAAAAACCTGTGGCCGAAGAGTTTATAATTTGTGCGAACAATTGTTTCCTTAAGCCGGGAGCACTGATACAACATAAAGGCAAAGGCCGCATCATTACAAATAGCGCCAATGTCTCCAAGATGATTGGCAATTCGCTCTCTTTCAAGAAAAAGCGCCCTTAACCATTGAGCTCTTGCCGGTACCTCCGTGCGTGTCATTGATTCCAATGCCATTGAGTACGCTGTAGCATGTGCTACTGTTGTATCTCCGGATACACGAGCTGCTAATTTTACACCGCTTTCCCACGTCATTGCCTCAAATCTCTTCTCTATCCCCTTATGTACGTAGCCAAGACGCTCCTCAAGGTTAATGATTGTCTCACCAACTGCCTGAAACCTAAAGTGCCCGGGCTCAATTATACCGGCATGTACCGGCCCAACCGGTATCTCATACACACCCTCACCCTCAGCCTTCAGCCATTGATACTGCCCATCGGTGCGCATCAGAGGGGTTGAGGCATTGAAAGATTTCCTAAGCGGAAAGGTATCCGAAGGCCAGTCCTCAAATTTTATCCACGGCCTGTCATCAGGATGGCCTACAGGAATTACCCCCATCAGACTGTGTATCTGCCGCTCAAACCTGTATGCTGGTACAAAGTGTTTAGTGAGGGTTGGAAATGTCGGATTATCATTGGGTAACTCTGCTTTCACTATAAGATACTCCCCTCCCCAGTGGTAACAGGCATAAATGCCAAACCCACTGCCAAAGACCGTCTCATCCGAGGCCCACTCTGCGCACAAAAGCGCATAGGCGTCTTTTAACACTTTGGCAGCCTCAGCAAATCTCCCCACAGGGACTGTAAATGTTGACTGAGCAGCCTTTTCATGCGGTATCGCCTCCGCTTCAAATGCAGCTATCAGGGCCTCTTCTAATATTTTCATTTTAGTAACTCCACGGCACTCTGAAACCATTTATTTAAAAAATCCGGTATATAAAACCCCAGAGCGAGCACAAGCGCCATGTGAAGCAAAACCGGCGTGCGGGCTGTCTTTAGCGGCGTATAGTATGAGGGGACATCCCCTGATGCCATATACTGGACTTTCCTTAACAGCCCTGCAAAGGCAACAGCCAGCCCAATCAGGATAAAGGGAGTCAACAGTGGAACATCCTTAATGGTAGCCGTTAGTATTAGAAATTCACTGGTAAAAATACCAAAGGGCGGCATACCGGCTATTGCCAAAACACCCAACATAAGAGTCCAGCCAACAAACGTGTCGCTTTTAAAAAGACCCCTTATTTTAGAAATTTCTTGTGTCCAGTGCATTTGACAGGCGTGCCCTGTGGTAAAAAATATGGAGGACTTTGTCAGACTGTGCATAAGCATATGCAGCAGTGCGCCATAGGTGGCAATGGAACCGCCAAGGCCAAAGGCAAAAGTGGCAATTCCCATGTGTTCCACCGATGAGTATGAAAACATTCGTTTGATGTCTTTTTGTCTTAGAATGGAAAAGGAGGCAACTAATATAGAGACAATGCCAAAACCCATCATAATATGTCCGGCATAGTGGCTGTGCGTAGAGCCATCCACCAGCACCTTACATCTTACAAGGGCATAGAGAGCGATATTTAACAAAAGCCCGGAAAGCACTGCCGATATCGGCGTAGGGCCCTCGCTGTGGGCATCCGGAAGCCAGTTGTGAAGGGGAACAAGACCCACCTTTGTGCCGTAACCCACAACCAGAAAAACAAATGCAAGAGAAAGCACAGTTGGCTCAAGTTTCCCGCTTACCCCTATCAGATTTGTCCAAAGGAGCGCCTCTCCACCCTCTCCAAGCACTTTTTCGGCAGCAAAGTACAGTAATACGGTGCCAAACAGTGCCTGAGCAATCCCAACCCCGCACAGGATAAAGTATTTCCACGCAGCCTCGATAGCGCTCGGTGTGCGGTAGAGAGAGACCAAAAGCACAGTTGATAAGGTGGCAAGCTCCATAGCTATCCATAACACGCCTATGTTGTTAGTCAGAAGACATAGCAGCATTGCAAAGATAAACATCTGAAACATTGCATGATAAAAGCGCATACGGATATGCCCAATCCGCCCGTGTTCCCGCTCTCTTTGCATATATCTGCGGCTGAAAATAGCCGTGGTCATAGACACAAAAGAAGTAAGCACTGAAAGATATACGCTAAAAGCGTCAACATAAAAGAACTTGCCACCTGCTATAATCGCCCCTGTGCTGCATACCTTAACGGCAAGTGCAACGCCTGCCGCAAGTGTTAACGCTGAGCCTAAAATGTTTACATTAGGAGCAAATCTCCTGTCGCCAATCAGTGCCAAAGCTAAAGCAGCAACAAGGGGAGTTATAAGCAAGATAAGAAGAATCATCAGTTGTCCTCTCTGAGGCTTTCCATCTGCTCCACACTCAGGCTGTCAAATGTTGTACTTATTTGAAAGAAGAATATTCCAAAGATAAAGGCAGCAATTAAAACATCCAAAGCAACTCCGAGTTCTACGACAAGAGGCATACCATATGTTGCACTTGTTGCGGCAAAAAACAGTCCGTTTTCCATTGCAAGAAACCCTATTATCTGTGTAACTGCATGTTTTCTTGTAATCATCATCAAAAGTCCTATCATGACGGTCGCCAGTGCTACCGCAAGCGTTGAGCGGGTTACAAGGGTGGAAAGCTGTCTTACCGGGGCTGTAAGATGATAGGAAAATATAACAAGAGCAATACCAATCAGCATTGTTGTGGGGATATTTACTATTGTTTCCACCTCTTTCCTTATCTTTAGACGCACTGCAAGAACATACAGTATATACGGTAAGAGAATTACCTTTATAGAGAGCGTTAACACTGATGATATATAAAGATGATGTTTTGCAGCCACAAACCCTACAACTGCCGTGTTGATTGAAAGAAACAGCCCCTGCCACGCAAATAATGTAACCAGACTCTTTATTTTCCTCTGAGCAAGCATTGCAAAAGCGCTAAGCAACACAAGGGCTGCCAAAAAACTGTTTATCTGTGCCAATACCTGTAAGTTCATAATCATTATCACTCCAGAATGAAAAAACATATCATACCAAGAGCAGCCATTAAAAACGCCGCTCCCAGAAATTCAGTTAACCGAAATAATCTCATCTTAGCCAGCCCCGTCTCTATCAATACAACCACGGCCCCGATTACGGCTAGCTTGATTACCATTAAAAAAACTGCTACGGCAATCTCCTGTGCACTGTCTGTGGCAGCTATCCCCCATGGCAGAAAACACGCAATCAAAAGACAGGAAAAGAGCAAAAACCTGATCATTGATCCCCACTCAATAAGTGCAAGGTGCCGGCCAGAATACTCAAGAATCATTGCCTCATGAACCATAGTAAGCTCCAGATGAGTGGCAGGGTTATCAACCGGCACTCTGCCTGCCTCTGCTATGACAACAAGAAAAAACGCAATTGAAGCAAACACTATTGATGGCCTCAAAACCAGAATGCCGCTCTGAAACGAGTGTACTATGTGAAACAGTGATGTTGACTTACTGGCCAACGACACGGTAAAAATAGCCATAAGAAATGCCGGCTCTGTCAGAGAAGCTATCATCATCTCTCTGCTTGAGCCCATCCCTCCAAAAGCCGTGCCTATGTCCATTCCTGCCAGTGCCATGAAAAAGCGTGCGGTTGCAAAAATTGCTGCTATCACAATAATATCGGCGCTGGGCGCTAAAAACAGGTTCATGGAAATTATAGGAATCACGCTTCCAACAACAACCGCAGTGCCAAACACCAAATACGGCGTAAAGCGGAATATCCATGAGGCGTTATCGGCTAACACCACATCTTTGATGAATAACTTAGTAATGTTTCGGTATGGCTGAAACACTCCGGCTGATGATCTCCCTTGAGACCAACACTTTAGCATATCCACCCATCCTGCAAATACAGGGGCTAATGCCAGCACTATCATTACCTGCAGTGCTTCTATAAAAATTAAATGTAAGGATTTCATAACAGAGCCAATAAAAAGATTATTGTTACAAATGAGTAAATAAGGTACAGGTGTATTCGCCCATGCTGAAGTGTACCGGTCTTTCGGGACAGCAAAAACACTATGTCAACGATAGGTTTGTAGATCCAGCCCCAGAAACGGTCTCTTATGCGGAGGTAGTAGTTTGACTTCAGAGGAAATGCCGGGTGCCGTTGCTGCGGGGAGAGACTAATCTGTTCTTTTATATCAAACATATATCCAAAGATTCTGCGAATAGGCATAGAGAAAGATATGGCGTTGTACTGCATTTTTTGATTAAGCTTTTGAAATCCGCAATCCCACACCGGTACTCTGCGGATTTTCCCTGAGTGCACATGAAGCAGTAAATAAGTTACCGCGCAAACTACGACAATGCCGATAAAAACAAGAGGGCCTGAGTATGAGGCACGGTCTGGATCCACAGGAGTCAGCCACATCCAGCCATACACGCCTGAGGTTGTAGTGAGCGCTGCCCCAAACAGCCTTTCTGTAATAACATCCATCCAGTTTATCATAATTGTAGGCATGATACCAAGACAAAGACAGGTAAGAGCTGCAAACGCCATCCCGATGCGCATTGTCCAACCAACCTCTGTTACCTTTGGCTGATTATGGCCCCGCCAATTCCCTAAAAATGTAACTCCAAAAACCTTTACAAAACAGGCGGCAGCAAGTGCACCGGTCAGAGCAAGCAGCGATGCTCCAAGCGGTATTAGAAGCTTCATAAGCTGGTTTGGTATAGACGGAGAGAGCAAAAACGCCTGAAAGGTCAGCCATTCGGAAACAAATCCATTAAATGGGGGAAGCGCAGAAATGGATATACAGCCAACAAGAAACAACACAGAAGTCCACGGCATAAAGCGTATGAGTCCTCCCATTTCATCCATGTTCCTTTCATGTGTGGCATGAACAATGGCGCCGGCTCCCATAAACAATAGTCCCTTAAACATCGCATGATTTATTGTATGGTACAAAGCCGCTATAAGGGCAAGAGCTGCCATTTTAGGCAGATGAAGCGAGGTAAATATCATAGAGAGCCCTATCCCTATAAGAATTATTCCTATATTTTCCACTGAATGGTAGGCAAGGAGTTTTTTTAAATCATGCTGCATCAGCGCGTACAGCACGCCCATAACGGCAGAGACCAACCCTAAGATAAGCACCAGAGCGCCCCACCACCATGGATAGACCCGTATGATGTCAAAAGTAATGCGGATTATTCCATATATAGCAACTTTAAGCATCACGCCGCTCATTAAAGCGGAAACATTTGACGGAGCCACCGGATGCGCCTCAGGCAGCCATACGTGAAAAGGTATAACACCGGCTTTAGCTGCAAACCCGGCAAAAGAAAGTAAAAACGCCGCAGTTGCCCATCTGACGGGAAAATCCACTGCTCTCATTGCATCAAACGTGTAACCTGTGAAATTTTCAAAACCTGTTGTAACACCAGCCAGCACACCAAAAGCAAGAAGGATTAAAACGGCTCCTACGTGGGCCATTACCATGTAGAGGTAAGCAGCCCTTCTGTTTTCACTGTGCCCATCCTCAAACATGACCAGAAAGTAGGATGCCCCAGCCATGACCTCCCACGAAATAAGAAAAAACAGGGCATCATCGGCAAGTACCACCATAAACATTGCAGCAATAAAGAGATTATAAAACACTATTAATCTCTTTATCGGCTTACCTGAAGCAAATCCCCTTACGTAGCCTATTGAATAGATTGAGACATAAAATGAAAGTAATCCGACAATACATAGAAAGTATCCGGAGAGCTGATCAAGCCTCACATGAAACGGAAGAGCGGGTAAACCAATTGGCAGCACCAGCTGCTCGGTAAGCCCCTCTGTCACTGACAACACTCCGGCAAAAGAAGTCACTAATGAAGCCAGCGCCGAGACACAAAAAGCGATGTATATCATCAAAGTCCGGTTTTTACCGCTTACAATAACGAATAAGACCGGTAGAATAAACGCTGTGGCAGACGATATTGCTAATTTCACAGGGGATATTAAGGTCAAATCCATAGCGGGTTTCTCATACAAGCGGACTTTTGAATATCTCAGCCTCTTTGTTAAACAAAACGCTGATGGTTTTATCATAAGGTGAAACCTGCTTAACCATGGATAACACCTCTTCATCTTTTAGAAGCCTGAGTAAAACTGACTGTATTCTTAAAAACCTGCGTTCACTTTTAGGGAATATGAAAAACAGGGTATTCACATCTTCGTGGTCTAAAGCTTCAAAAGGTATCGGATTTTGCAAATGGCAAAGAGCTATATAGGAATCCTCGCCAAAGGACACAAATGTTTTTGGATGGGGCAAAGCTACACCATGTCCAACGGCAGTTGAACATAGGTTCTCTCTTTCCATTATAAGACTGAGGAGCTTTCCCGTGTCCATGTCTTGAATCCTTGTCTGGATGTGTTCAAGACAATTTAGAATTACAGATTGTTTTGACCCAGCCGGTATATCGTAATAAATACCGCCTCTTTGTATGAACTCAGCTATCGAGATTATCTCCTCATCCTCGATAGAGGGGGCATCCATTTTAACTTTCTTAGAAAATGACCTGTTATCTTCAAGCCATGAGGCTATCTCATTTTTATCGAACCGCCACTGGCTGCTTACCCGGAAACACGGGATTGTATCGTTACTGATCATCCGGTAGATGGTTTTTTCGGAAACATTTAAAAGTGCTGCCATATCTTTTACTGTCAGGTTCATCGTGTCCTAACATGTCCTCATTTGATACATCGTGTCTATGGTATTCTTTTGATTTATTGTTTGTCAATAGTTTATTTAAAAAAATTATAAGACAGCTATTTTGATATGTTACAATAGAAACAATGGATATTGTTACAGATTATAAAAAATATAAGAAGCTAAACGGTATATTCTTATTGATTGACCTGATTGATTCCACCAGTCAGTTCAATAAAATAAATCAGGACACTATAGGCTTTTTTTTGAAATATTTCTATGCCGAGGTTGCTGAAAGAGCAGAAAAAAACAATTACAAAATTGTTAAAACTATTTATGATGCTGTTGCCATATTCGGAACCGAACGTGAAGGTTTTATCGGTCTTTGCAAAGAGCTGTTTGTTGAAAATCGGATAAGGGATAATTTCGACGTTGAAGTAAAGCTTAGAATTGTTGCCGATTACGGTTTCATCAATTTAGAAATAAATGAAGACGGTGACCCTGTGGATTATCGTGACCCTAAGACAATTGCTCTTTCACGAATGGAAAAGCTCGCTAAAACATGGGAAATTGTAATAACTGAAAACCTGAGCGATGCAATAGAGGATTTATTAACAGATACTAATTCCCCCTTTACAAAAGAATCTTTTAAAATTGAAGCGCGACTCAAAGGTTATGAAGATACATCCAAATATGACACGCTCCACCGTTTAGTAGTAAAAACAAAAGCATGGGGTATAACTTCTATATTATTAAAAAACCGACTCAATAAGCTATTTAACGACTGTCAAGAAATTCCTATTTTTGGAAATCTATACGAGCCCATTAGTATGGAAAAGAATTTTCTGAATTTATCTTTAAGCACTACTGCTAAAAGTGTGCAGGTTCAAACTGGTAGGACACAATCGGGTAATGGCGACATAGATTATAGAATTTTCATAAGAGCTGTAAAAGACGAAAATGCCGTCACCACGGTATCGGCTTCAGACATTTCCGAAAAATATAATAAGGGTTTTATTATGGGGCTGCCCGGCGCCGGTAAAACCACTATTCTAAAATATATGGCCTTTAAAATTTTTAATAAAAATCCCAACGCAATTGTTTTGCTTGTAAGCACAAGGGATTTTACAGACTATATGTTTACCGGCCTTGCTAACAACAATATAAACACCCTGCTTAAGGTGGTTTTCTTTGCATTTCTTTTTCCTAAAAGAGCAGTTGAATTAGATAGAGCTGAAGAGAATTTTTTTAACGAAGCTTTTACAGAGGTTAAAAAAACTTGGACTAATGGCGAGCTTATTGTGCTTATAGATGCTCTCGATGAATCCCTGACAAACACAGTAAAGGATCATATATTGCACGTTTTGGCTAATAAATTTTTTGAGGAAATCAAGCAGGATAAACTTCAAAACTCAAATAAGTTTTTCATATCATCAAGACAAAATGAAGTGGATGACCCAAAACAATACAAAGAATTTATTTTTTACGTTAATCATTTAAAATATAGCGATATAATAGACCTCTCACGCCTTGTAATGGATGACAAAGCAAAATTAGTGAAACTTGAGACAGATGCACTTAAAAATCCTGGTATAATCATGGTCGGAAACACTCCATTAATGGCAATGGTTATCATTAAATACTATGAGCATTTTGACTCCTTTGAGCTTCGTTTTAATATGTACGATATAGTCATTAAATTCATTCTTAAACGTATATGGCATAATTTAAAAGAAGAGGATATTTTACTAAAGGAAAAAACACTGCTTGGGTTTTTTGAAGAAGCAAAAGATGACAATTTCTTTTATGCCAATCCTGAGTTATTGCTGCCTTTTACAAATCTTTCTTTATTGTCGTTTAAACTTCTGTACAGCCCTGAAAACGAAAAACCTCTCCGTGAGTTTTCAGATAAAGACCTGGACACAGTTTTTAAGGAATTCTCAAAAACACGAGTAAATGAGTCTGTTAAAAAATATATTAAAGCTAAAACTACCACATGGAAAGAGATATGCAAAAGAGAGCATATATTAATATCTGCCGGTATGGTCAATGGTATAGAGCGTTATGTCTTTATGCACTCCACGATGATGGAGTTTCTTGCTGCGTGGCATTTTATTAATAAAGAACCTGAAAGAAAAAAACATACTACACTTTTTGATAAAAACAGAGAGACGCTTGAGACGCTTCCAATAGCCTTAGGACACAGTTTTGAAGCCGGCAGAACTATTTTAGCTATGATGGAAAAGCACTATGAAAACAGAGAAGACACAACCATGCCGTTTAGGTGTCTATCAGAGCTTGAATCTCTTGAAAATAAAGAATATGTTGGTGTTATTCTGCCTGATGCAAAAAAGAAAATTGATAAAGAGATAGAAAAAAATCTAAAGAGCAAAGAATGGGTTTATATTTGGCTAAAAAATCTATTCATGAAAACAATGAATAACACAGTTGACACTATAAAAATGCTTGGTGAACACTCAGTCAGATTTAAAACTGCAATTTCGCTTTCCAGAAATGCTTTTTTGGATTATATTGAAGATTGGGCTGATGAGACAAGTGATATTGTTGCCGCAAGGGAGGCTTTTTTAACGGTAATTTTAAATGAAAGTATTTTTAAAGAAGCAATTGCGATGAAAGCTAAAACTGTAAGTACAGAAACTCTACCTCTGAGAACAAAACGTTCTGAGCAGACTGATATAGAAATATCGATAAAAAATTTTGGTCCGATAAGTTCAGGCACCATAAAACTAAAACCACTTACCGTACTGATAGGTCCCAATAATTCCGGAAAGTCTTACGCTGCCATGATGATTCATTCTTTAAGTGAATTTTTTAAGCCTGGTGCTTTTAGTATTCAAGATAAGATTTTTTTTGGGATGAGCGCCGTGTTTGGTTCTGGTTCGATTAATAAAAATGATTTCATTGAGTTTTACAATTTTATTGATAATTTTTTAATAACTGATTTAGAAGATATAGAAATACCACGAGACATAATTGAGAAAACATATGAGAGCTATATAAAAAAAGCATTGATGGTTAAACTTCAGATTGAAATCAGAAAAATATTCAAAAGCCCCTTAGAACAATTGGTTAGGATTAATAAGTCAAAAACTACTACTACAATTCGGGCCAATGGCAATGATTATGAGTTTTTTTGCAAGAAAAAAGGTTCAGGATTAGAACTTAAGGCATATCCACAATTAAATATCAGGATTCAAATAAAAATTAATAAAAATTTAAATACAGAATTCAGTGTTGAAAAAATTCAAGAGAATATTATTGTTTTGCACATAAAAGAAAAAAGTACGTTAACACCAAAAGTATTATTGGATGAGGTGCTTACTAATTTAATAATTCCTGTGGACTTTAATACATTATATTTGCCTGCATCACGCTCCGGAGTTTTTCAAAGTTATAAAGTTCTTGCTTCTAAGATAATAGAGGGTATTGGGGAAATAGACAAGTTAAAACTTCCGGGTTCTTTTTTTGATTTAATTTCTGACTTAATAGGCCTGCCAGTAGAACCCGGGGTATTTTATACTCTTGTCAGAGATTTTGAAAAAGATATTATAAAAGGTGAAATGAGACTTGAGACAACAATTAATGGCAGTCAAAGGCCTGAGATTTCGTACATTTATAATGAACATGATATACCTTTACAATTAGCCTCATCAACTGTTTCCGAGCTTGCGCCACTTTTTTTGTATTTAAAACATTTAGTGAGACAGGACGATATTTTGATAATAGAAGAGCCTGAGGCTCACCTTCATCCAGAAAACCAGCGAAAAATAGCAAGGTTTTTTGTTAAGTTAATACGTAAGGGTCTAAAACTTGTAATTACCACTCACAGTGAGTACCTGCTTGAGCAGATAAATAACTTCATGCTTATGAGCAAAGTGAAACCCGAGGTTAAAAAAACTTACGCTTCAGATGATTTTTTGAATCCTGATGAGATTGGAGTCTATGTTTTTAGTTATGATAAAAAGGATAGCGGTTATAAAATCAAAGAGGTTGAAAAAACAGAGGAAGACGGCATCTCAGATGAGGAATTTGAACGGGTTTATGAAGCTTTATACGATGAATACGTAAAAATCCAGAGACTTAAAGATTAGTTATGAGTTTTACCAATGAAAAGCTTAATCCTAAGAGTTGTATTGAGAAGCAATACAAAGATTTTATTGAAGATTCATGTGGCGAGGAGGGTTGTTATTTAAATCTTGTAAATGTTCCTGATTGTGTAATACTTAAAGGGGAAAAGGTCTCAGTTGAAATTAAGGGACATGGACAAAAGGAGAAATCCGGTGACAATATTCTTTTTGTATTTAAAAATAAGAAATTAGTTTACCTTGCAGTTACCGAGTATACACATAGAAAGGATCATGGGCTGGATACAACTATTAAAAAACTTAATACTTGTGTCAAGAGCGCATTTAGAGTTATGGAAACATGTAAGCTTAAATGTACAAGAGTAGAATTTTTCCCAATAGTACTGGCTGGAAGATTTACAACAAAGATTAGTAGGAGAACGGGAAGAAGAAAAAATGCCAAAGACATAAAAAGAGAAAGTGAAATTGCAAAGATTACATTTGGGCCAAAAGCTTATCCTATTTACTTTAAAACTTGTGGGACAAGATTTATGGATATTGTCAAGGATGCAAATATTCTTTAAAAACATGGATAGAGTTCGTCTACAGAGCATGGTAATTCCGTATAATAACGATCGTACTATTAAACGAAAGAAAAGCGCCTTCCCCTAACTATTAAAAAAAATTAGCTTAAAACCATTTGGAAATAAAATTCCTTTTAGGCTATAATATGGCAGGTTTTTTAAACCATACTAATGGCTTCAGGTAAGCTTTGATGTAAGGCTCTGATTCGGGGGAGACGGGGGAGATATAAAAAATGGCAAAAGAAGCTGATACACAAAAGGCGGTTAAAGATAAAGAGCGTGCAATAGAGGCCGCTATAACGCAGTTAGAGAAGACCTTTGGTAAGGGCACTGTAATGAAGCTGGGTGAGTCTGCCGTTACTGAGGGAATTAAAGTGATTCCCACTGGTTCTTTGACTCTTGATATTGCTACTGGTGTGGGAGGGCTCCCAAGAGGCCGTGTTGTGGAAATATTTGGGCCTGAGTCCTCAGGAAAGACAACACTTGCGCTAAGTGCCATAGCACAGGCACAGAAAACCGGAGGGGTCGCCGCATTTGTTGATGCTGAACACGCTCTCGATGTTGCCTATGCCTCGCGGCTTGGTGTTAAAATTTCGGAGCTTTTGATTTCTCAGCCCGATAGCGGTGAGCAGGCACTTGAGGTGGCTGAAACTCTGGTTAGAAGCAACGCTCTTGATATTTTGGTTATAGATTCGGTGGCGGCGCTGGTTCCTAAAGCGGAAATTGAAGGCGATATGGGAGATCAGTTACCGGGGCTTCAGGCAAGGCTTATGAGTCAGGCTCTCAGAAAACTCACATCGGCCATCGCAAGGTCATCAACCACAGTTGTGTTTATAAACCAGATCAGACTAAAAATCGGCGTCATGTTTGGAAGCCCTGAGACCACAACCGGCGGTAACGCCCTTAAGTTTTACGCCTCTATGCGTCTTGATATAAGAAAAATAGATAATCTGAAAGTTAATCAGGAAATAATAGGCGGGCGAGTCCGCGTAAAGGTAGTTAAAAACAAGGTTGCCCCTCCGTTTAAACAGGCTGAGTTTGACATATACTACAATGAGGGAATTTCTAAGGCCGGTGAGATTGTTGATTTGGGTGTCGAGATGGGAGTAATTGAACGCACCGGCACATGGTACAGCTACGGCACTACAAAGATAGGACAGGGCCGGGATAATGCCAGACGGTTCCTGACTGAAAACGAAAACATTTTAAAAGAGGCAGAGGCGAGGATTCTTGAGGCTGGGAAAATTACCCGTACAGTGTCCCCCGTTTCAACACCGGATTTAGATGAGTGACACCAAAGATTCAGAGTCCAAAAGCTTATGCTCTCAGGCTTTTGAATTTCAGAGACAGAAGTGAAAAAGAAATCAGGGAAAAACTCCTGCAAAAAGGATATGCGGAGGCTGAGACGGAGGAAACTCTGGAGTACCTTAAAGGGGCCGGGTTTGTTGATGACTCAAAATTAGCCCGCAACTTATTAATCTACTTAGACAGCTCTAAAAAGATGGGTTTAAGAAGAGTCACAGACACTCTGAAGAGGCGGGGCATTCCGGAGAGTATTATAGAGGAGACATTGCGTGAGGTTATGGGAGATTTGCAGGATGAACTCTCCTATGGTTACTCAATTGAAGGCGAGATTAAGAAAGCTAAAATACTTATACAAAAAAAAGAAGAAAGCTCTTTAAAAAATTATCCTCTCAGAGTTAAACTTAACAGGCTTTATGGAATCCTTAATCGGAGAGGTTTTGGGGCTGAGACTATAAAACATGTATTAAAGGAGGTAACTTGAAAACTAAATTTTTGATAGCGGTTTCATTTGTGTTAATCCTGTCGTGTACGCATTCAGTAAAATACACAGAGCAAGAGATAGCGGATTATCCTCAAAATGTTAAGGAATTAATACGCCAGGGGAAAATAGACTTTGGCATGACCCCTGAACAGGTTAGATATTCGCTTGGCTCTCCAAATGATATAAAAATGCTCGATAGTTTATCTGATAAAGAGACCGGTGAAAAAGTGCAGTGGACTTACAAACGGCTGGAGATATATAAAACTACATTGATTTTCAAAAGAGACAGACTTGTTGAAATACGCAGTAACGATCCGGAAGTGAACAAGCGTGACAGGTAAAGAGATAAGAGAGAGTTTTTTAGAGTTTTTCCGTAAGAAAAACCATGAGGTGGTTAGTCCCTCCTCGTTAATCCCAAAGAGTGATCCGACCCTGCTTTTTACCAATGCGGGGATGGTGCAGTTTAAAAGTATTTTTCAGGGGTTAGAAAAATTACCATACAGCAGGGCTACAAGTTGCCAGAAGTGCTTAAGAGCCGGCGGTAAGCAAAGTGATATCGAAAATGTAGGGTTTACGGCGCGGCATCACACTTTTTTTGAGATGCTTGGAAATTTCTCCTTTGGCGATTATTTTAAAAAAGATGCAATAGAGTTTGCATGGGAACTTCTGACCGAGTGGTTTAAGCTTCCTGTTGATAAGCTCTGGGTGTCAATTTATGAAGACGATGACGAGGCCGGAGAGCTTTGGACTGAGCACACCGGAATCAGTAAGGACCGGGTGGTGAGGCTTGGAGCAAAAGACAATTTTTGGCAAATGGGAGATAGCGGCCCCTGCGGCCCTTGTTCCGAAATTATCATAGACCTTGGCCCACAAAGGAGCTGCGGCAAGCCAGAGTGTGCCCTTGGCTGCGACTGTGACAGGTATCTTGAGTTGTGGAATCTTGTCTTTATGCAGTACGACAGAGGACTGGATGGCACTCTTTCACCGCTTCCCAGACCAAGCATAGACACCGGCATGGGGCTTGAGCGGATAAGCTCAGTGCTACAAGGGAAAGAGACAAATTTCGATACAGATCTGTTTGTCCCGATTATAGAGGCAATTTCCTCACAAACCGGCGTTTCTTACAGAGCAGATAAAAAACAAGATACCTCGATAAAGGTAATAGCGGATCATATGCGCTCAGTCACGTTTTTATTGAGTGAGGGGCTTATGCCCTCAAACGAGGGACGAGGGTATGTGTTAAGGAGAATAATCCGGCGGGCGTCAAGACATGCGCGGCTTCTTGGAGTGGGAGAGCCGTTTTTGCATAAACTTGTAACCAGCGTTGATGAGGCCATGGGGGATATTTACCCTGAGATAACACGAGAGAAGGAACGCGCTCAGGAAATCCTGAAATTTGAGGAGGAGCGGTTTATTAAAACCCTTGAAAAAGGCACTGAAATTCTGGATGAGTTGATTTCTACTCTTAAGTCAGCAGGTGAGGATACAATATCCGGTGAGGAAATCTTTAAACTCTACGACACTTTTGGTTTCCCCCCGGATCTAACAGCAGATATAGCCCGTGAAAACGGCCTTAAAACCGATGAAAACGGATTTAACGAGGAAATGGATAAGCAGAAAAAGCGTGGCCGTGTTTCGTGGACAGAGGACACCGGCGGACTTTCAGCTCTGGTTTCATCCATATACAACGAGGCTGTCCGGCTGGATGGCGGCTCTTCTTTTCTTGGATATGACATGCTTGATACAGAATCAACGGTTAATCTTATAGTAAAGGACGGTGAGTCGGTAAGCGAGTTAATTAAGGGACAGGAGGGGGATTTGATACTGGATAAAACCCCATTCTACGGCGAATCCGGCGGACAGGTTGGAGACACAGGCATTATATCTAACGATAAATTTAAAGCAGAGGTAAAAGAGACTAAAAAGACACATGATAATCTGATAATACACAGGGTTATAATCAATAAAGGGACAGTAAAGGTATCTGACGATGTAAGCTGTAAGGTGGATAAAAAACATCGTCACGCCACTATGAGAAACCATACGGCAACGCATTTGCTACAGGCAAGTTTAAAAAGCATTCTGGGTGATCACATAAAACAGGCCGGCTCTTTAGTCTCTCCCTCCAGGCTCAGGTTTGACTTCACGCACTTCTATCCGGTCACTGTAGAGGAAAAACAGAAGATTGAGGAGTTGGTTAATGAAGAGATTATTGCTAACCATAAGGTACTAACGCAGGTAATGGGACTAAACGATGCAATATCTTATGGGGCGACGGCACTGTTTGACGAAAAATACGGGGATTCTGTACGAGTGGTAGAGGTGGAGGGTGGTTTTAGTAAGGAGCTTTGCGGAGGAACCCACTGTAAGGCAACCGGAGATATAGGGCTCTTTGTAATACTGTCTGAGGGAAGCATAGCCTCAGGGGTAAGACGGATAGAGGCGGTAACGGGAACTTATGCCCTGGAGTATCTAAACTCTAAGGCAGCTCAGTTGAGAGCGATTTCAGATTATCTCAGAACTGACTCTCCGCTTGAGAAGATTAACGATCTGGCCACTCATGTAAAAGAGCTTGAAAAGGAACTTGAGACGTTAAAAATAAAGAATCTCACCAATGATCTTTCAAGTGTGATGGATAGCGTAAAGGTTATAAACGGGGTTAATACTCTGGCAATAAAGAAGGATGGACTTGACCGCAAAGCGCTTAGAGAGTTTGCCGATGCCTTAAAGGAACGGATTGGTTCAGTGGTACTGGTTTTAGCGTCAGAGCTTGACGGCCAGGCATCGCTGCTTTCTATGGTAACAAAAGATCTTACGGGCAAATATCACGCCGGAAAGATTCTTAAAGCAATAGCGGAAAAAGCAAATGGCAGTGGCGGGGGCAATGCTGAAATGGCCCAGGGCGGAACAAAGGACGTGGACAAAGTGCCATCTGCTCTGAAGACTCTGCCTAAGATCGTATCCTCACATCAGAGCTGACAACACTATGTCCAATCCGTTTGCGTTCAGATCATAATACTTAATAAATCAATGGCCGCCAGGAAAAAACGATATGCTTAGCCAATAAAAAAACACCAAAGATGCTACTCCAATTCCAAGGCTCCATGCTATAAGCTTTTTCTCTATTGAGGAAAGCGGCTCATATTCCATCTTTTTTAATTCTTCGGAAATTTTTGGTTCATCTGCCATGTTTATAAACCTCCCTTTAGCCTGTAATTACCGGCGGCTTTACTCCATGGAAGAATAACCATGAAATGAAAAGCCCTACCCAGATTATAAACCCAAACAAACATAGAACATAAACAGCTGCAAGTTTGCCTATTCCCTCTTCCCACAGTTTTTTGAAGTTCGACACAAGGCCGATTGTGAAAAATGTCAGGACAAAAAACATAACCCTGAATGTGTTACTCTCATCTGTGGACAATTTGGCGTTAGCCAGCGCAGCTCTCTGCTCTTTAACACTGCCATTTAATGCTTTTATTTTATCATTTGATTGTTCTATTTGAGTCTTTATAGCAGACTCCTCAGGGGTACCCTTAACGGAAACTAATTTCTTTTCCATCATAGTGACTTCATCTTTCATCTTTTTAACCTCTTTATCCACGGGAGCAAGCGCCCTGGTGAATGGGAAACATAAGGCTAAAAACAGTATGAAAGTTAAAACATATCCGATAACGAATTTAGGGAATCTCTGCCAGATTTCTATTACTTTTACCTTTTCCCCTTCTTTACATTCTATCTTTGCGCACCAGATAATAGCCAAAACAAAGGCCCATACGCCGATAAACACATCTATGAACATCTTAACTGTTGTGCTGGCCATGGTAATCCAGCCCTCAGTGTACTTGACACCAGTCATATCGAGAGCCTTAGCGCGTATCAGAGCGTCAGTTATGGCTCCGCTTGCCACTGCCCCTCCGTCTGTCTTAACTGCAAGCCCCATCCATGCTCCGGCAACAAGGGGTTCCTTCCATAGAAATACTTCCGCTGCAAAAGGTAAAATCAACATCTCAACTACTGCAAAAATCACAACAAGTGAGGATACCATAATTGGAACTACCGGACGTGCCCTTATAGCTCCGCCTACCGCTATAGCTGCCGACACTCCGCAGATTGATATTCCTGCCGCAAGTGGTGCTGCCCACTCGCTGCTAAATTTAAAGTACTTTCTTGCAATATAATAGACCACCGCCCAGTAGATAAGGTAGGCCTCCACGATTGCACAAAACCCTCTGAATAACACTGCCGAGGCCAACGTGAAAGACTCCGCAGCCTTAAGTCCCAGCATTGCTCCCATGATTACTATAGCGGTCTTGATGTATAGTTCAGGCTTTGACGCTTCTTTCAATAGTCCTGCTAAACCAGGGAAAAAATTACCTACGATAAGACCAGCTATTAACGCTACGATAAAACCAGCCTCACCGGTCAGACTCAAAGCCCAGCTTATCTTAAAATTTGCTAACTGGTTTTTGGTAGCCGCTATGTGGGCGTAATGACCCGTAAGCCAACACAGGTAACTAAGCCAGAATATTACTGTAAATCCTATCGCAAATTTACCCACGTTTACACGCATTAACCCTGCGCCAATAAGCATAATTACAAGCATGGCTGCGTATGTGAAAAACAGCGAGGCAAAACCGCTAACTCCCTGCTTCTCATATTTGTCACCGACTTTGAGGGTAGAGACATCCTCCTTTACAGTTACGGCCTCCTCTTTACCATCAGCATGCTTGAGAGTCAGTTTAGAGCCCTCTATTTTTGTAATCTCTCCCTTTACTGACTGAAAATGTTTTGAAACCGGAGACATCGCTTTGGAGGGATCCATCCACACTTTAGTGCTGATTCCCCAGCCAAGAAGATCAGAACCAAAAAATATTCCTAACGACACAATAAAAATGAAAATACCAAGAAGCAACGACAACCAGTCCTCACTTATACCACCGTTACTCTTTTCCATAACCTATTGTACCTCCATATAAGTTTTGAGTTTTTAAGTGACAATCGTAACAAAAAAATTGCCTGATATCAAAGCCTTTGCTACTTTAGTTACCATAAATGCTATGACCTCTAAAAATCGAGACATTTGTCCTCTAAAAATCATTCTGTTTTTATATTTTTTAAATCCTCCCAAACACCCGTAAAACACCTACAGTATAGTAGGTGAATTTAAAAAAGTCAAGAGAAAAAAGAAGTAAAAAACAAAAATTTTCAGAGTCCTTTATTTTAATAAAGAATGATGTCTTTAAAAATTTTCATGTTCGTTTAAACAGCTTTTTTAGCTTGTCAAGCGTCAGATACACTCTGGTAGGGCGTCCATGCGGGCAGTGGTAAGGGTCTTTACAGTTGTCCAGGTCTTTCAGCATGTTAAACATCTCAGAGTCGTTTAACACGGCTTTTCCTCGCACTGAACTGTGGCAGGCTATGCGTTTTGCTATTTTTTCTTTAGTCTCTTCAACAGGCGAGCCACCTGATGAGAAGTCCACAAGGTTTGAAGCAATATCTGTTAGTATTGCAGCAATATCAGCGCCTTTAAGCCCATCCGGCAACGCTCTGATTATAAACGTGTCTGAGCCAAACTCCTCTATGTCTATTGCCATATCTCTTAAGGCCTGTAAACTATTGCTTAATAACACATACTCCCGTGCCGGTACTTGCACCTGTACGGGAAATAAAATCCCTTGGCGAATGAGTCCAACTCCGTCCCTTAGCTTTTCATAAAGCACTCTCTCATGACATGCATGGTGGTCAGCGACGCACAGTCCTCCCCCATCCACATAAGCAACATAAACATCCCCAAGGTATAGAAACCTGCGCCCGGCTTCAAACGCTATGGGAAGCCCTGTGTTTTTCTCTGCTTGTAGCGTATTCGGCTGTCTTGTGGCATCACTATAGGCGCTATCATCTGAAGCAGAAGTTTTAGGCCTGTCACCTTTATCATAGTTGCTCAATTTTTCATCAAATCTGCTGCCGTATGTCTGCGCACCCGATGCGGCGGACGATTCTCTCTGCCTTTGAAAATCCCCATATGCTTTGCCTGAGGAGGGATTTTTTGTATCTGTCTCCATGTCTTTGCCAATAACGGCCTTATAGACGGCACTGAGGACAGCCTTATATATAGTTTCACGCTCAGAAAACCGCACTTCAAATTTCTGCGGATGTACGTTAAAATCCACCCGCTCTGGCTTTACCCCCATGTAGAGGAAACAGTGCGGGTGCATTCCCTCAGGCAGAATGTTCTTATAGGGCTGATACACGGCATGTCGAATATAGGCGTCACGTATGGGGCGGCCATTAACAAAAATGTACTGGTGAGAGCGTGAGCGCGCATAGTTTCCCTCTTTTGATACAAAGCCTGACACGTTGGCATCATACGAATTATTTTTAAACTCAATAAGCCCGTCTAAAAACTCCATACCGTAGAGCTGCATAATACGCTCTCTGATACCTGATGCGGCAGAGGCTTCAAGCACCTTCTTTTCATCCACATAGAGGATAAATTTGCGTTCAGGATATGACAACGCAGCCTGCGTCACCACATCCATGATGTGGTACAGCTCGGACTGGGTGCTTTTAAGAAACTTTTTTCGAGCCGGTGTGTTGTAAAAGAGCTCCCTGACCTCTATAGTTGTGCCAACTGAGGCTTTCTCCTTTACGGATTTAACCTCGCCTCCGTAAATTTCTACAAAAGTTCCAACCTCGGCTCCCCGAAGAGCTGTTGTTATATTCATTCTGGAAACTGAAGCGATTGAGGAAAGCGCTTCTCCCCGAAACCCCAGGGTTTTTAGATTTAATAGATCCCCTTCCGAGCGAATCTTACTTGTGGCGTGTCGCTTAAGTGAGGTCAGAGCATCGTCTCTGTCCATTCCAGTGCCATCGTCTGAAACGCGAATCAGACGCTTACCGCCATTTAGTATATCTACTCTGATTTCCTCTCCACAGGCATCTATCGCATTTTCCAAAAGCTCCTTAACTACCGATGACGGCCTCTCTATGACCTCACCTGCAGCTATTTTATCTATCACACGTTCATCAAGTAACTCTATTACAGGCATAATCTGTTAAAACCCCATGGTGGCAGCCACCGTTGGAAACTTAGACATATCCGTGTGTGGAATGAACATGGCTGACATGTACTCATCCATATAGCCGCCAACTACGGAGAGCTCTACGTAAGTCATTTTAGAGCAGATATCCTCTAGCTCTCCACGCAGTGAGTCACTCATCAGTGCCAGATATGCGCCTATGATAGATGTGTTTCCTAAAAAGGTATATTTGTCCTCCGGCAAATCCGGTATCATTCCTAACATCACAGTTTTTGCCACATTTAGAGAATTACCAAACCCTCCTGCCACATACACCCTGTCAATAGCATCAAGTGTTAAGCCGACCTCATTGATGAGCAAAGACACTCCGGCAAAAATGGCGGCCTTTGCCCGTATCAGATTTTCAATGTCCACCTTAGTAAGCACAATATCACGCTGAGCAGCAGAATCTGAATGTATCAGGTACTCAAGACCCTCCTCGCCTTCTCTGATTCGCTCCGACTTTTTGGGATTAAACATTCCCTTTTGATTGATTATCCTAGTTTTAAACATCTCAACAATTGCGTCAATCATACCGGAGCCGCATATTCCCATAGGCGGCACTCCTCCGATTACTCCTATTACAGGCTCAAGCGTAACAGGATCAATTCTTATTGATTCTATTGCTCCTGCAGTTGCTCTCATCCCGTGTTTAATTCCGCCGCCTTCAAAACACGGGCCTGCCGAGCAGGCGGCAGCCATAATCCACTCATTGTTTCCTATTGCAACCTCAGCGTTTGTCCCTATGTCCATAAACAGGGAAATCTCAGGGTTTCTGTGCATTTTAGAGGCAAGGACTCCGGCAGTTATATCACCACCTACGTAGCTTGCCACACAAGGAGATGTATAAACGGGAGACTGTGGGTTTATCTTTAACCCTGACACAGCGCCTCTCCACAGGGGAAAGTAATTGACTGTGGGAATATAGGGCTCCTCCCGTATTGAGCCCGGGTTAAGGCCCCAGAAGATATGAGACATAGTGGTGTTGCCTGAGATTACAGCAGCATCTATCTCACACCTGCTAATGTGGTGTTTGTCAGTAAGTGATTCTATAAGTGTGTTTATATCCTCAGTTACGGCCTGTCTTAGGTCATGTAGTCCGCCACCCTCTGTAGCAAACACAATTCTTGTAATAACATCATCGCCATAGCGGGTTTGTGAATTATATGTGGAACCAATATCTATAATTTCACCATTTATCAGGTCAATCAGATAGACCACAACCGTAGTCGTTCCAATGTCTATGGCAAGTCCATAACGTCTTGAGCACTCATTGGCTAAAAAAAGGGACAGTGCCTCGCTAAAATCACCCTGCTGTCCTTTTTTGTATGATAGTGTAACGCTCCAGTTTGCCTCTCTCAGAGTGTCAGAGATACTGGTTACGAGCTCGTATGAAAATCTTATATGTCCTAAGCCATGATCGCTTAGCGCCCGCTTGAGTCTTTCAAGGTCGCTTAAGTTGTCAGATATGGTGGGAGGAGGAAGCTGCAAACATGAGCGCTTTACAATAGGGTCAATCTCCACGTTGTATGATTTTAAATACGCCGCGGTATCCTTAAAAATTGATACGGCTATTTTTCCGCCAAGCACAAGCCTTGACTGCTTAGGGATTTCTATAAAAAGAGGGGTTTTTAAAGTGGTTTGACAAGCCAGAACTACTCCCTCAAGTCTTTCACTTTGCTGAAGTCTTCCGTATGATTTACAATCTGCTTTACCCTCAAGTATTTTAACCTTACACTTACCGCAGGTACTTTTACCCCCACACGGCGCTACAAGATATATGCCGTTTCTTTTTAACGCTTCATATATGGTCTCCCCATCGTTTACATTTATCGTGTTTTCACCTGCTATCTGAAGCTGCATAAACTACACCCCCGTTTTATGTTATCAGTTTGAGTTAGTATAGAGTTATTTTATGTGCTTTTGCTTTTTTAAATCAATAGCTGTACCAAGTAGCCTTCATTTGCCTAACTTTGTTGGCTTTGTCGCAAGCTCCTCAACGTACGAAAAAGTACGCCTTCGTTGCTTGCTCCTCGCCGCCTCGTTATGCTTCTGAATGCTACTCGGTACTATACCAGCGCGTCACTTTATGTATAATTCCAAAGAGGTTTGACAGATTTGGTAATACTCTCTGCGGCATATTTTTGATATTATGTTAAAATATAACGATGCACGGCAGTTGGCTTGAAATAAAAGGGATAAGACAGAATAACCTTAAAAACTTTGACATTAAAATCCCGCATGATTGTGTAATTGCGATCACGGGGCTTTCAGGCTCCGGAAAGTCCTCGCTTGCGTTTGATACCATTTTTGCCGAAGGGCAGTGGCGGTTTATTGAATCCCTGTCAACGTATGCTAAGCTGTTTTTAGATAAACTTGACAGACCCGATATTGATGAGGCTGAAAACATACGCCCTGCCATTGCATTAAGCCAGAGAAATCCGGTTAAAGGTTCCCGTTCAACTGTGGGCACAGTCACCGAGGTTTATGATCTTTTGAGAGTCGTGTTTGCCAAAATTGCCTCTCCGGTTTGTCCAACCTGTGGTAGTAACATTGTCAGATGGGATGTGGAAAAAGTGTATGAAGAGCTGATAACTAACCACAAAGACAAACGAGCCATGATAATGTTTGAAACCGGCGAAACTCTGGCAAGTCTTAAAGAGCGCGGCTTTTACAGAATCTATAAAGATGGCGAAACACTGGACATATTTGAAATCACTGAGGATGCCGAAAGACATGAGGTTGTCCTGGACAGGCTTATCATTGCTGATGATCCGCGCCTCTTTGAGTCTCTTGAGTTAGCATGGAAAGAGGGTGACGGCAGGATAAAAATTATGTCTCCAGGCGGAGATACATTTACTTACTCAGACAAACACTCCTGTGACAGTTGCGGCAGAGTGCTACCTGAGCCAATGCCAATCCTGTTTTCGTTTAATCACCCGGTGGGGGCGTGCCCTGAGTGTAAGGGGTTTGGCAATGTACTCATAAATGATCCATCGCTGATAATCCCCGATATGTCATTAAGTCTTTCTGAGGGCGCAATCGAGCCGTTTGAAAAACCAGCGTTTCAGTGGTGGAAAAACCAACTCCTGAAAAATGCAGCTAAAAATGGAATTGATGTGAGAAAACCACTTCAGGAATTTAGCACTGAGGAGAGGGAAATTATTTTTAAAGGCAGCAGTGGTTTTTATGGAATCAATGATTTTTTTGAGGCTCTTTCGGAAAAACGGTACAAACTCCATGTGAGGGTGTTCTTAAGTAAATACCGTGTGGCAGAGGTGTGTCCAAAGTGCAGGGGAACTCGGCTGAAAGAAGAGGTGCTGGCTTATAAAGTCGGCGGCAAGAGTCTTGCCGATATGAACGCTATGACTGTTAATGAGTTACACGAGTTTTTTAAAACTCCCACCCTGACCGAACACGAACGAGCTGTCATACATGAGGCTCACAGACACATTTTGGCTAAACTCAGTGTTATGGTTAATATGAGGCTTGGTTACCTGACCCTTGAGCGCCAAACGATGACTCTCTCTGGCGGAGAGTATCAACGGGTCAATCTTGCTAATCAGCTTTCCTGCCGGCTGGCCGGCACTCTTTATGTGCTTGATGAGCCAACGGTGGGACTTCATAGCAGAGACAACGGCCGCATCATGGAAATCATCAAGGAACTTTCAGCACTGGGTAACACGGTGATTGTGGTCGAGCATGACCCTGAAATCATAGCTGCCTCCGACTGGGTTATAGAGCTTGGACCTGGGGGCGGTAAAAATGGTGGTGAGATCGTGTTTTCCGGCACAATCGGTGATTTTAAAAACTCAGATACCATAACGGCAAAGTATCTTTCAGGAAAAGCTCAGATGCGTAAAAGATTAAAAAGACAACCTTCAGGTTTTATAGAAATAACAGGAGCAAAAGGCCATAACCTTAACTCTGTAAATTTGACAATTCCCGTCAATACGCTGACAGTAGCGACAGGCGTATCGGGCTCCGGTAAAAGCTCACTGATTGTGGAAACTCTGTACAGAGCTGCGGCAAAACAGTTAAAAAACACTGCTAATGAAGAAAAACCCCTTCCATTTGACAGCATTTTGGGAGTTGACAAACTACATGGCGTTTGTCTTGTCGATCAATCACCGATAGGGAGAACACCGCGCTCAAATCCCGCTACGTACATGAAGTTTTTTGACAATATCCGAAAAATATTTTCTGAGCAGCCAGAGGCAAAGATTTATGGATATACACCCGGATTTTTCTCTTTTAACGTAAAAGGCGGCAGATGTGAACACTGTAAGGGAGAGGGATTTGAAAAACTGGAGATGTATTTTTTTGAGGATTTATACGTGAAATGCCCACAATGTAAGGGGATGCGGTACTCAGAGGAGGCACTGCGCATAAAATACCGCGGGTTAAACATTAACGAGGTGCTGGGACTTACTGTGGATGAGGCTTTGGGCGTGTTCAATGATGATGCAGCTGTAGTAAGAAAACTTCAACTGCTTAAAGACATAGGTTTAGGTTATCTTCAGATAGGACAGGCAGCAACAACGCTCTCTGGGGGGGAGGCTCAGAGGCTGAAAATATGTGCCGAGCTGGGTACTCCCGGGCCTGATGGGATATTATATGTGTTGGATGAGCCCACAATTGGGCTTCATATGCACGATGTCACAGCGCTCATGTCTTTCCTTAACCGCTTAGTAAGCGCTAATAACACGGTAGTGGTGATAGAGCACAATATGGATGTTGTGCAGGGCTCGGATTGGGTGATAGATCTGGGCCCAGAGGGCGGCTATGATGGCGGTAATATTGTGTTTGAGGGAACACCTGAGGAACTTATTGGCTTTAAAGGTTCACACACAGGTGAGAGTCTTTGCAAGTATATTAATAAATATACTTATTGAGTTAAATACGGATGGGGGGCTGTCATTCTGTTTTTTCCTGTCATTCTGTTTTTTTTGTCATTCCTGCGCAGGCAGGAATCCATGTCTTTAATGAGGAAAATATGAAGCAATATTACGTATATATAATGGCAAGTCATAAAAATGGGACATTATATACAGGGGTAACCTCTGACTTGCTAAAGCGGGTTTACGAACATAAGAGTGATATTGTTGATGGTTTTACTAAAAAATATAAAGTCCATACTCTTGTCTATTACGAGACAATGAATGATATTACAGTTGCAATAGAAAGAGAAAAGCAAATTAAGAGGTGGAAGCGTCTGTGGAAAATAAATCTTATTGCAGAGAACAATCCTGACTGGAAAGATATTTCTGGATTCCTGCCTACGCAGGAATGACAAAGGGAAAAAAATGACAAAGGGAAAAAGGAATGACAAAGGGAAAAAGGACTGGATCCCGCAACAAGTGCGGGATGACAGAGAGGTGGTGCGGGATGACAGAGAGGTGGTGCGGGATGACAAAGGTGGGGCTTCTGTCATTCCTGTTCTTTTTCTGTCATTCCTGCGAAGGCAGGAATCCATGTCTTTTAATACCTCTATGAAGTAACACCCAACAAAAAAAAAAGGGCTGCCAAAAGACAGCCCTTTTTTATCATCTACACTCTTACAAGTGAGAGTTGTTAGAAGTTCAACTGTATGCCATGCCTGATTGCGTATATATTGTCTCTTGTGTAATCATAGCTGGCAGTATAAGGATAGCCATTTGCTGCTGTGAAGGTACTGGCATTAATACCGTACGTTTGGTTTGTTACTCTGTTGTAGGCTGTTCCTGTCCAGAGATAACCACCCTCTACCCAATACTTGAGGTTCTTTGAGATCTTGTATTCAACCTTAGCATCAAGTTCCCAACCGATATCGGTGGAGGGAGCTGCGCCATCGCTGTAAGGATCCATTATTGCAACATCCTGAGCTGCTTTAAGCCAGTATAAATTTAACTCGCCATAGAGTGCTTTCGTCATGTCTGCTGCTATTCCACCCTTTAAATACATGGTGTTACACAGACCGCCATTGTTTCGATAAGGGGAGGTTGTACTGTCGGAGCCGGTGACTTGTGAGCAAGCACTTGGTGACAAATAATCATATATAAAAGTGTAATGCTGGTCTTTACCCTGTGAGGTAATGAACCTGTTAATATCGTTTGTGTTGGATTTATCACCACTGCCATAAGCAAATTCAAGAGTTAATTTAACAGGATTAATTACCTTGTAGTCAATACCTGCTAACATTGCCCAACCCTGAAATTTAGAGCTGTTCATGTTTGGAATTACATAATCAATATTACCAGCCTGTAACTCGACATCGCCTCTAAGTGTTACCGGTCCGATTAAACCATCAGCGCGCAGACCAAAATTCAACAGATGAGCCTTTATTGCGTTGGCATAGCCAGCAACTGTAGTTCCATATGTAGAAGAGTAAGTGGTGGTAGGCCAGCCAGTAGTAGTGTTGATCGTTGTTGTTGATGTAACATAAGGAACATTCATTGCCTTATCATCAACATAAGTCACATCGCCGCTTATATTAAAAGTAGGGCTTTTGTACGATGCTAATAATACATAAGCATCAGCATCATCAGCCAGATTAGCAGTGCCTTCGGTAAACTTTGCTGTTAAAGCTGCTATTGTCAGGTTTTTGACAGGCTGCGCAAAGGCAACTATAGCATCATCACCATATTTGGTATGGTCAAAAAACAAACCTGTACCAAGAATAAGAGGCTGATGTCCAACTTTCACGCCAAAGCCGCTCTTAGCATACTGAATCCAGGCCTGACGAAGGTAGAGACTGCCTGCTTTTGCGTTACCCGCCGCGTAAGTACCAGTGGCGCCTGTTCCATTTGCGCCCCACACAACTGTATCTGTGGTGTTTGAACCTGTTTCAAGCTCTACAAACCCTTCTACTGTGTCGGATACCTTAGCATCCAAACTTAGTCTCACCCTTGTGTCATAATATGCCTGATGATCATCACCGTTTGACACCTGAGTATTTGCCACGTTGTATGTACCGTTGGTGTAATTACCCTTACCATTAACAGTATAGTGTGCACCAGTAGGAACATTAGAGAAAGATAAATAGGTTGACCTGTATGTCCCGTCTTCTATAGCATCAGAAGTATTTGATGAGTAAACTCCTCTGAACCTTATCTCTCCACCAATAGTTATCTTGGTGTCACCCTTTGCAACCGTTGCCGTATCGGATTTAGCTTCGTCATCTGCTGCGAACACGGTGACGCTGAATCCTAACGTAAGGATTGCAATCATTGCCATTATTAAGAATTTCTTCAATGTGTTACCCTCCGTATCAAACTTGAGTCTTTTTCTGCCTATGGCAGAACGTAATCTTGAAATTAATATTTTTACATTCGTTTTTATCCGTTTCCGATGTCTCCTTTGGCGCCATTACCGCCATTTCCCTTAGTCTCCAACTATCACCTCCTTTTATAATACGTTTAGTCTCCATCTACACATTCTCTCTCATTGGCTCTCCGGCCTTTTCTGCATAACCCCTATATTTCATCGCAATTATATTACGTTTCAATTCATATCTCCAACTAAATTGTTTGCAATTCCTGTGCCAACCACTAAAAACAACACTTTCTACTATATTATTACTCTCCTTCTGTTGTTTTTTTACAACACTATGTGCCTAAGCGACACATTTATTAGGCATATCTTTCGCATATAAGGTATTTCTTTCACACAAATACTCAATTTATCTCATGAGCCTTTGCACTACATTTCATTTTCCATCGAATATAACTGTATTCTCTTTACTCTTTAAGCAATGAGTAGCTGTCTGTCAAAGACCATTTCTGGCTGCCCAACTGACACGTTATACTATTATACACTATATTTTCATAAAAAGCAAGGTTTTTTTATTATGTATTCCTCCGATACTTTCAGTTGCGTTTAAAAATAAAATTAAGCTTTAGAGATATTTGTATTTTTTAACAGCCAATATGCTATACTGTGATTCTATATTTGGCTTGCGGATATTTAAAAGACAGCAGTGCTAAAAGAGTTAATCATCAGAAATTTTGCCATAGTGGACAATATAAGGCTTGAGTTCACAGGGGGAGTTAATGTGTTGACCGGTGAGACAGGGGCCGGTAAGTCCATAATTGTGGATGCGTTAGGGATTATTTTAGGAGGAAAGGCGGCAGCGGCATTGATAAAGACAGGGGCAAATGAGGCTGCGGTTGAGGCCTTTTTTGATGTTAACGAAAATGAAGCGGCAACCCGGTTCGGTATTGATCTCAGCGATGGGCTTATCATAAGAAGGGTCATCTCTTCTGGCGGTAAAAATCGTGTTTATATAAATGGCAGTATGGTTAATCTGCAAAATCTGCAGGAAATCGGGGAGTCGCTGCTTGACATTCACGGTCAGCACGAACACCAGAGCCTTATGTCCAGAGCAAGGCAAATGCGTCTTGTGGATTCCTTTGGTAAAATTGAGGAGGATGTGCGCAAATACAAGGAGCAGCTCTCTGTTTACCGCTCTTTAGCACAAGAGAGGGATATACTTTCAGAAAATCTCAGACAGCGGAATCAGCGCATAGACGTGCTGCGGTATCAGATAGAGGAGATAGAAGCCGCTGCCATAAAAAATGGCGAAAAGGAATCTCTGACAAAAGAGCTTACAATGCTTTCAAACCTTACAGCCATTAAAGAGCTCAGTGAAAGCTCCTATGAAATTCTAAATTCCGGGGATTTTTCGGTAAACGACAGGCTTTCTTTAGTATCAGAAAACCTGATGCGTCTTCAATCTCTGGATGAGCACGGAGCGGAGCTCTACAACATGGCTAAGGAGGCGCTGTCATACATCAACGAGCTTTGCATAGTGCTGAGGGGTTATAAGGAAAACGTGGATTTGACCGGTGGGAAACTTGATGAGGTAGAGACCCGGCTTGAACTTATAAAAAAAATCGAAAAAAAATATGGCGACGGCGCAGTGGAGATTTACAAATTCAGAGATGAAGCGCAGTGTGAGCTGGACTCTTTGTTAAACGCAGAGGAGCGGCTTGAAAGCGTAGAGGCCGAGATTGACTCAACACGTGTAGCCCTTACAAATGCGGCTTACAGCGTTTCAGAAAAGAGAAAAACCGCCGCTTCTGCCCTTACCGAAGATGTGAACATATCCTTGCGGGAGCTTGCTTTTAAAAACCCAAAGTTTGAAATTAAAGTTGACAGCGGCACAGCAGATAATGATACGCTTAAGTTTCTTAACGACGGAGCAGACACGATAGAGTTTCTGTTTAGCGCAAACCCAGGCGAGCCGCTTAAACCTATTCAGAAGGTGGCCTCAGGCGGTGAGCTCTCAAGGTTGATGCTTGCGCTAAAGAGCGCTGCCTCCGACTGTGACGATATAGGAGTGTTGGTGTTTGACGAGGTGGATGCAGGAATTGGCGGTGAGACGGCTGATGCGGTTGGTGAAAAACTCAAGAAACTGTCAGCTAAACATCAGGTTTTCTGCATAACCCACCTTCCTCAGATAGCCTCAAAGGCAGACAACCACGCTAAAATCATTAAAGACGATGCCGGCACAGCCGTAAACATAGAGGTGCAACAGCTTACCGGGGAGGCTCGTGTCAACGAACTGGCAAGGATGCTAAGCGGCGCTATTACGGATATTTCCCTCGAACACGCAAGAGAGCTGCTTGCTAAAAACCTCCAGCCGTTGAATTCTCTGAGACAAACTGCGACATGAAAGGTAAAATTGAAATAAACTCCGAACTCTGTAAGGGGTGCGAACTTTGTATAACTGTCTGTCCAAAAAAAATACTAAAGCTTTGTGATGAGTTAAACACCTCAGGTTACTATACAATTTGTGTAACGGATATGGAGAGGTGTACAGGGTGTGCGCTTTGTGCTCAAATCTGTCCGGAGCTAACCATTGAGGTATGGGCTGATAAGTAAATTATGCTTGGCCAGATTATTTTTAAACCCGTAGGAGGGTGGTTCTTAAGGTATTTGAGAGATCTGGGAGGCTCCGGGGTTTTTCTGCTTAACTCTCTTTACTACTCTTTCACACCCCCATATAAGTGGAAACTGATTATTCGCCAGATATGGTTTATCGGATATATGTCACTTGGCGTCATTCTTATGACAGGTGCTTTTACAGGCATGGTGCTGGCAATTCAGTTGTTTTATGTGTTAAGAAAGTTTGGAGCTGAGTCTTTACTTGGCCCGGGTGTTGCCCTCAGTCTGGTAAGAGAGCTGGGGCCTGTCTTTACCGCCCTAATGGTAACCGGCCGCGGCGGCTCAGCGCTTACTGCAGAAATTGGAATTATGAAAATCTCCGAGCAAATTGACTCCCTCTACATCATGGCGTTAAACCCGTATAAGTATATAATAACACCCAATTTTATAGCAGCCCTGATATGTTTTCCCCTTTTGACTGCGATATTTGATGTTACAGGCATTTACGGAGGGTATCTGGTCGGGGTAAAGCTGCTGGGTTTAAGCAGCGGGGTTTACTTTGAGGAGATGAAGGGTTTTGTGGAAAGGGCTGATTTACTAATTGGACTTTATAAATCGTTGAGTTTTGCCCTGATAATTTCGTGGGTATGCTGTTATAAGGGTTTTTTTCTTGGTAAAGGTTCATCTGGTTTTGGGGCGCGTGCCGTTAGTAAGGCAACAACAGACGCTGTTGTAATGTCATCGGTGGTTGTTCTTATTTGGGATTACGTTCTTGGGTCTTATTTCATTTAATGGAAAAAAAACCTTTTATAAAAATAAGCCGGTTAAGAAAAACCCTTGACGGTGTTGAGATTCTAAGAGGTATTGATTTAGCCATCCATAAGGGCGAGATAATGGCAGTCATAGGCGCATCGGGGGCCGGGAAGAGTGTTTCGCTTAAGTGCATAACCGGACTGTTTCAACCGGATTCCGGCGCTGTTTTCATAGGGGGCAGGGATATTACCGGCATGGGCATGAGAGAGCTTAACAAGGTACGCTCTGGTTTTGGGGTGCTGTTTCAAAGCGGCGCTCTCTTTGACTCTCTGAATGTCTATCATAACGTAGCCTTCCCGCTTAAAGAAAAAACCCGCCTCAAAGACACTGAGATTGCAAAGCGTGTTACGAAAGCGTTAAGCGACGTACATTTAAAGGACGTTGAGGAAAAATATCCGGCAGAGTTAAGCGGAGGGATGAAAAAGCGTGTGGCTTTAGCCCGGGCAATAATATCAAACCCTGATATAATTTTTTTCGATGAACCGACCACCGGACTGGATCCGGTGCTTAAGCAATCTATCCATGAACTCATAATTGAAAATCATCAGAGGCATGGTTTTACAGGACTTATTATAAGCCATGAGATTCCGGATATATTCGATGTTGCTGACAGAGTGGCAATGCTCTGCGACGGGAAAATTATTTTTTGCGGCACACCGGATGAAATCGTAAGAAGCCAAATTCCTGAGGTGAAAAGTTTTGTACATATCCGTGATTGTGGGAAATACAGTTGGGATACGCCATGGAACGGCAGAGTGGGTGCAGAAGGCGGCGTAAAGAGAGAATTGGATAAGGAGGGTTAACAGTGAAGAGATTTGATATTGAGGCTGCAGTTGGGTTGTTTCTGTTTTTAGGGATTCTATCTATGGCGTATCTATCCATAAAGTTAGGGGACGTTCATTTTTTAGCAGAAAAGGGCTACGTTGTCACAGCGTCTTTTGCCAAAACCGGAGGACTTAAGAAGGGAACAAGTGTGGAAATAGCCGGAGTTGAAGTTGGAAAAGTAAGTGATATAACCCTCGATGATAAAACCTATCAGGCAAAGGTTGTGATGGTTATCCACAAAACAGTTAAGATTTCAGAGGACTCTATCGCTTCTGTAAAGACAAAAGGCCTGCTTGGCGAAAAATACATCCAGATATCTCCTGGCGGCGCTAAAACAATACTGGCAGATGGCGGTAAAATACGTGAAACAGAATCGGCTGTTGACATTGAGGAATTAATTTCAAAATACGCCTTTGGCGATGTTAAGTAAAAATTTAATACGAGGTACTTAGAACGTGAAATATATAAAAGTTGTTTTTGCACTGATAGTGGTTGTTTTTCTTTTGGAATCTGCGGCTGTTGCCGAGAGCCCTGATGAATTGTTAAAAGTCGTTATAGACAAAATTTATACGGTTTTAAAGGACAAAGCCTTAAAAAGTACGGAAAAAACGCAGGAGAGGCGTAAACACATCCGCAGCATTATAGAGAGCCGTTTTGATTTTGAAGAGATGTCAAAACGTTCGCTTGCCGTTTACTGGCAGAAGCGGACGGATGCTGAGAAAAAGGAATTTACCTCTCTTTTTGAAAACCTCCTTGAAAACGTTTATATCACAAAGATAGAATCCTATAGCGGAGAGGAGGTGCTGTTTGTTGAACAGAGCATCGACGGCGATTACTCAACGGTAAAAACCGTTATAATGAGAAAAGCACAAAAAATCCCTATGGACTATAAGCTTATGAAGATAAACAACGAATGGAAAGTCTATGATGTTGTTATTGAGGGTATAAGCCTTGTAAATAACTATAGAACTCAGTTTACAAGAATACTGGGCTCCGGATCATACGAGGGGCTTGTTAAAACGCTAAAAGAAAAGATAGCATCCAACGAATCCAGGACACAATAAAAGGATGAGATTGCGACGCTGCGCTCGCAATGACGGCTGGGGGCTAGTAGTTGTTGCTCATGACGGCTGGGGGCTAGTAGTTGTTGCTCATGACGGCGAGAGGCTGTGTGGGTTGTCAATGATTCAGGGGTCTGTTCATGTTGTACCTGATAACGTGCCGATATGGCATTCCCTCCTCCGTCATTACGAGGAGCGTCAGCGACGTGGTAATCTCCTCTTTAATACTGTAACTCACATAGGATAATTATGAACGGCAACACTGATGATAAACAACCCTTTGAGGATATGGTGTCAGACTATATGGAAAAGGGTTTTCTGGACAATATCGTGTCAATGTTTAAGGCTGACAGTGGTACGCACAGTCTTATCGTAAAGCTTCTCAAAGACGAAAGAATTCGCGTGCGTATCGGGGCGATAGCACTTATTGAGGAGCTTAGTGAGGCAAAGCTGCCTGGGTTAGAGAAGATGGCAGATATGCTGCTTCCGCTCTTAGAGGACGAAAATTACTTTGTCAGGGGGGACGTTGCATATTGTCTTGGAATTATAGGCGGAGCTGCCCATATAGAGCATCTGAGGAAACTTGCCAATGATAGTGAACAGGATGTCAGAGAGGCGGCTGCGGAGGCAATTGAGAGTATCATTGAAGAAAAAAACCGTAGTTAGCAGGTATTTTTTTTACCATTCATAGTATAATTAATCCAACATTACAATAAAGGTCAGGAGGACATTTTTTTGTTGGAAAGCAGAGATGCCGAAGTGGATTATGTTATTTGATCCTGTTAGAGCAAGCATAATAGGCGGGGCGTTGTTAGTTGTTATCCTTGTCTTAATCATGCTCAGGACATTAAAAAAAAAGAGGACAGTTTCAGCATATACCTCCAAAGTAACCGCTGCGGATACACTGCTTGAGGATGGAGGCGTTGAGAGCGCCTTAAATGCCTACGTTGACATAGTGGTGAATGTCTCTCCAAAGGAAACTCCGGCAGTCTATGGCCACATAAAAAACAACATAGGGATATGTTACCGCAAGTTAGCTCTTGGCGAGGAAAAAGAAAAATATTTAAAAAAAGCAAAATCCTCCTACAACGATGCTCTTACGGTGTTTCAGTTCAGAGATAAGCCCTATGACTTTGGCATGGTGAACATGAATCTTGGAAACACGTGTTGGGCGCTTTTTGAGCTGACCGGGTCTGAGAATGATTTACTTGATGCTATATCTGCATTTGAAGCAGCAGTAACGGCGTACAATCTAAACGATGACGCATTAAAATACGGCAGCATCCAAAACAGCCTTGCTCTTGCCTACCATGCGCTTAGTGAGTTTAAGGACAGGGATGAAAACTTAAGCCGCTCTGTCAACGCTTTTACCGAGGCGCTTAAGGGCAGAACTGGCCACGAACACCCGCGTGAGTATGGAATAACCCATAACAGCCTTGGCCACACCTTGTGGGAACTGTCGCGGTACAGAGACAGACAGGAAAACTTAAGCAAAGCGGCGGAGTGTTTTGAAGAGGCGTTAAAAGTCCGCACATTTGTAACTGAGCCGGAGGATTATGCTGAAACTCAAGCTAATCTGGGTAACGTTTACTGTGATCTTTCAGAGGTTAGTAACAGGGCAGGATTTCTTAATAAAACGATAAATGCTTATGAAGAGGCTATAAGGGTGAGGACATACGTCGATTTCCCAGCTGAATACGGTATGCTTCAAAATAACTTAGGCAGCGCTTACGGCGCCCTGGCAGAGCTTCAGGACAAAACCGGCAATTTACAAAAGGCGATTCTTGCATTTAAGGAAACCCTGAGGGTTTATACCTTTGAAAAATCTCCCATGGACTATGCTATGGCTCAGATAAATGTGGCAAATGCCTATTTTTTATATGCTGACAGCACAGAAAAAGAAATAAATCTCAAACTTGCTATTTTTGCCTTCAAAGAAGCCTTAAAAGTTTACATCCCAGAGAAAACACCGGATGAGTATTTTAAGACGCAGTTGGCTTTAGGAAACGCTTATAGCGGTCTTTCTGAACTTACGGACAAAGAACAAAACATTATGAAGGCAATTCGCAGCTATGAGAGAGCTTTAAATATGCCTCTTGTGGAAAAATATCCGGTTAAATATGCTTCTATGCTTTTTAACCTTGGGAATATGTGTTTTAATCTTTCTTTTATAGACAACAAGGAGGAGAATCTGCTCAAAGCTCAACAAGCCTATGAAGGCGCCCTGAGTTTTCTGGTTGAAGAGGAAAACCCGGTGCGGTATGCTGAAATAAAAAGCAAAATTGACGCCATATCCCAAATGCTGCAACAGCATAGGACTGGAACGAAAAGTTCCGGCTGATATTTAGTACAGCAACCTGCTGCCGAATTGCTTCAGTGAGGCTATAACAAAGGACTGTACGAATCGTATAAGTAAAATAACAATGACTGGTGAGATGTCAATGCCGCCCAAGGTGCCAATTCTCCGTCGTATAGGTCTTAAAACCGGTTCTGTGGCAAGATACAAAAACTTCACCACAGGGTTATGAGGATCTGGATTTACCCAACTTATCAAGGCCGATATGATTAAAATCCACGTATAAGCGCTCAGCACTATATCCGCTACTGTTGCGATAGATATAAAAAAATGTCCGGCTACAAACATATCTTAAGCCTCCAGCTTTCTATGATGTACGTCTATAAAACACATCTCTGTTACTTACCCAGCTCGGCGCTTCTGAGTGCGGCACTTTGCAACGCCTCTGAAACTGTTTTTTTAAGTCCAAGCGCTTCAAACACTTTTAGTCCGGCCTCAGTTGTTCCACCCGGGGATGCCACCATTTTTATTAATTCAGAAGGTTTCTGCGCGGAACTCAGAAGTTTCGCAGTGCCTTTCATAGTCTGTATAGCCAGCGTGCTTGAAATATCTTCAGGCAGCCCAAGAGCAGCACCAGCCTCAATAACGCATTTTGTAAAGAGGGCAAAAAAAGCCGGACCGCTTCCTGACACTGCCGTAACAGCATCCATCATACTTTCAGGTAAAACAACAACCTGACCTATTGCAGAAAAAATGTTCTCCGCCTTTGCCAGAATCTCCTTTGGCACTGATGTATCACTTGTAAGCACAGACATCGCCTCAAGCATCAAAGCCGGTGTGTTGGGCATCACCCGCACAATGTAGGCCTCCGGAAACATGGACTTAAGTGCTGCAAGTTTTATCCCGGCTACTATTGATATGATTGTTTTACCGGCGAAATCCAGTCCCTGCACTTGTTCTTTAAGTGCCGGCATATTCTGAGGTTTAATCGCTATAATAACCGTATCTGAGGACTTTAGTACGGCTAAGTTGTCATACATGGCAGTTACATGGTAGTGTTCTTCAAGGAAGTTACATCTTATCTCAACCGGCTCGGAGACTAAAATATTGGTAAAACCGTTTGCAGTAAGCCCTTTAATCAGAGCCTCAGCCATATTACCGCCGCCTATAAAGCCTGTTTTCATAAAAAATATTCTCCCGCAAGTTCCGCCACTATTATAAACTAAGGGGCTTTTAAAGTGCAACACAAAACTTATACCAATTTGCGCTCAAAAGAGGAGATTGCTACACCCCCTGTGGGGGTTCGCAATGACGGCATGTGTCTGTGCGTAGACGTTACGCACAGCGTACCAAAACGGCATTTACTTATCCGTCATTACGAGGAGCGTAGCGACGTCGTAATCTCCTCTTTATATTATAATTTAGATTGCAACTCAGTATTAGTGCCCACAATTTGCTATAGAAGGGTGGGGGACTGCCAAAAAGTTTAGTAACTTTTTGGCAGTCATCCGGGGGTTGGAGGAGGATGTGTATTTAGAGCAACGTCTTATTTCGTGTAGTAAGGCATTGTGACAGTAGCTACCTCTTCTCTTACCTGTCTGACGGCCTTTTCAAAATTATCGTTCATAGGTAAATCAATCTTTCCGTGCTGCCTCAGAGCCATTATCACTGACATGATCTGTTCGTCCTCATCAAGCATATCAAATGGAACCGAGCCCTTTACTACTACTGTTTCTTTTGCATTCATTGTGTACCTCCTTTGTAAAAAATCTTTCTTCTGCAAATCGCAATCTGTTTTCTATTAAGCCAAAACTGTTTATCTTTTAACTGTATTATGTTATGCAAAAGCTATGCCAAAGATATAAAACCATCTGTTTTCAATGCTATAGCAACTGTTATCTTTTGATGCACAATTAATACCATCAGTTTGAAGGAAAAATTTTCCCGCAGACCGGGAAAAAATGTTGTAACGTGAAGGTCTTTTTTGATACACTCTCTTTAATGAACGAAAGTTTGGTTGCAGATGATTCACTGACAAGGGCACTGTATGGGCTGATAATATGCCGCCTTGACGGTACGTTTCTTAACTCCGCTAAAAAGAGACAGGAATACATTGACCTTACTAAAAGAGGGATAGCCGGTTTTTTGCTTTTTGGCGGTAAGCGCAAAGATATAAAGGATTTCATTGCTGAAGTTCAAAGCCATGCCTGTTATCCGCTCCTGATTGCATCTGACGTAGAAAAGGGAACCGGACAGCAAGTGCAGGGCACGACTGTTTTTCCATGTCAGATGGCTGTTTCTGCGGCGTTTTGCAAAAGAGACAGCAATGATGCGCGTGATATCAGGCTGCTTCTAAAGTCTATTTGCTCTGAGGCTGCCGATGTGGGTATTAACATGCCGCTTATTCCTGTTGTAGATGTTAACACTAACCCCCTAAACCCAATAATATGTAACAGGGCTTTCTCAGATGACCCGGAAAAAACTGCATGGTACAGCCGTCTGTATATCGAGGCAATAAAAGAGACCGGACTTATCTCCTCTGCTAAACATTTTCCAGGCCACGGCTCAACTCAAAGTGATTCACACCTCACACTGCCTGTGATTAACAAAACCCTTGATGAGCTTAACGAGGTTGAGCTGATTCCTTTTAAAGATGCCATAGATGCCGGAGTTGACTCCATTATGGTTGGCCACCTGAGCCTCCCTTTGATAGATTCGCTCCCTGCCACAGTATCAGAGGAAATCGTAACTAATCTGCTTCGTAATACCCTGTCGTTTGACGGCCTGATTTTAACTGATGCTCTTAATATGGATGCACTTAAAGGAATCGAATCTGTTCACACAAAATGTATAAATGCAGGGGCTGATATTCTGCTTCACCCTGTCAGCGTTGTGCGCGCCGTGTCGGAACTTAATGATTCCATAGAGACAGGTACCCTTAAAGTGGAACGTGTGTATGAATCCTTTAAGAGGGTTCTTAATTTAAGAAAAAAGCTGAAAACAGCTGGCACAGCCTTTGTTGATTATAAAAGCCATGATGATTTATCCCACAGATTATTTGAAAAATCAATAACTTTGGTTAAAGGAGACCTGTCGTCTTCTTTTATGGAAAAAACCTGTGATGTTAAGTTTATTTATTTAGGCGGCTTCTCTTCCAGGATACTTTTGTACACCCTGTTTGGGGGAAATAATATCATGGATAAACCCTTTATTGATGGCAAACGGGTTGTTGCAGCCATATACACATCTGTTTCAGCCTTCAGTAAAAATTTCTGTGTCTCTGATATGGAAATCAGATCACTAAAACGCATAATAAAACGTGCCGGACACTCAACTGTAATATCTTTCGGTAATCCCTACGTGCTGAAACATTTTGAAGAGGCTGATGTACTCATTGCTGCTTACGATACCTCTGAAAAAGCGGAAATGGCCGTTTTGCGCTGTCTTATGGGAGAGACGCCTATGGAGGGATGTCTGCCAGTTAAACTCTAAACCCAACATGCTTAAAATAAATCACTGATACAGTCAATCAAGGAGATTCAAGGGAGGAAAACTATTATTCAATTCTAAAAGATATGCGGATATATAGGCTGCTTTATATTTAACTTTTTCTCTAACTCTCTTTTATTTTCTCCCCGGTTAAATGGTGATTTAAGTTGGTTGTTTTTTTATACAGCAAACTTAACAACTCAGTCACTTTTCGTTTATGGTTAAAAACTCTGCCATCAGTCTCCCTCACCGGCATTATCTCCATTATAGTGTTTGTTAAGAAAACCTCATCGGCACGATACAGGGTGTTTAGAAAGTATTTTCCCTCATACACAGTTATACCCTGTTCCTTTGCAATGTCTATGACAACCTTGCGCGTAATGCCATCAAGAATTCCGCACTCAAGTGACGGAGTATATAGTTTTTCAGCGTTTACAAAAAAAATATTTGACACACTGCACTCGGTCATGTATCCTGATACATCAAGCAAAAGAACCTCCCCTGAGCCGCTTTGTCCGGATTCAATCCTTGCAAGAATGTTAGGCAGAAAATTAATTGATTTAATCTGCGTCCGGCATCCCCAGTGCGGGCAATCAAGAGGGCTTCTCCTCACTGAAGCCGTCAGTACCCTGATACCTTGCTGGTAGCAGGACTGTGGATACGGTTTAAAAGTGTTTGCGTATATAAAGATAGTTGGTTTTGGACAAATTCCCGGATCAAGCCCAAGGGGTCCGGCTCCTCTTGACACTGTCACCCGCACGGTTGCATCAGACAGGGCGTTTAATTCTATTGTTTTATAAATTAAAGATTTTAACTCATCCGTAGTTATACTTAAATTAATACCCAACAGGTTAACTGCCCGGCTAAACCTCTTTAAATGCTCCTCAGCCTTAAAAATCACGCCGTCATATGTGCGAAGGGTCTCAAAAAATCCATCCCCATAGAGAAAGCCATGATCAAGGACTGATATTTTAGCCTCCTCAATCGGCAAAAACTCACCATTTAAATACACTATCATAACAGCAGTCCGGTTGTGCTAATTTCCCTTTTTAAAAGCGAATTGATATAACTTTTTTACAATGCTTAGTCCATCGCTGGTGTGCAGTTTTTTAGCGTTTATTAACAAATCAGGGTTTCCTGAAGGAATCAGCTCCTTTATCTTTTTTATATTAGCAGCTAATATGAACTCGTCATAACTATGGTTTGATGCAAAGTAAACCACATTTCTTGATGTTTTACACTCTACATACCATGTGTTTCTAAACACTGCTTTCATATTGTTTACGGCGTTATTGAGATTTTCCGTATCTGTAGTTATAAGATTAACCACACAAACGCCCTCAGGTTTCAGAGTTTTAGCAAGATTTTTAAAGAACGTCTTTGAAGAGAGACTCTTTGGTTGTGAACTCCCCTTATACGCATCCAGCATGGCTATATCAAATGAATCACAACAGGATTCAATAAAAGAGTACCCGTCATCAACAGAGAGTTTCATAAGCGGCGTTTCTTTAAAACCAAAATAATTTTTAGCAATAAACACAATGTCCATGTCTATTTCCACCACATGTATGAGACACTGAAGAGCAAGTTTTGATAACGCTGTTGGAATCGTTCCTCCCCCAAGCCCTATTGAAACAACTGATGCAGGTGTTGGGATAAAGATAAGTGCAAGGAGCATATACTTAGCGTACTCAAGACCTGGGACGGCAGGATTTTTTAAATCAAAGACACTCTGTCGTACTCTTTCCGGCGACCACAGGGTTAACTTACCGTCATCAACAGTTACTACTAGCTCATTGTGTTGACTTTGCTTATAATATAATACTGACTCATTTCCGTAGTGTTTTGGCATTGTTTTTTAATCAATGTTCCTTCTATAAATACAATAAAACCTGCCAGTGGTTGTAAGAAACATAACAAATAAAACAAAGACACCCTTGTATTACAAGAGTGTCTTTGCGATTTACTGCTTTGTTCGATTAGAGTTTAACTACGTTAATTGCCCTAAGGCCCTTCGGGTCTTTCTCGATGTCAAAACTAACAGCTTCACCTTCGGCAAGAGATTTAAAACCATTACCCTTAATAGAAGAGTGGTGTACAAATACATCTTTACCATCTTCGTTGGTGATAAATCCAAAACCTTTGGATACATTAAACCACTTGACTTTACCTTTAGCCATTTCCATCAAACCTCCTTATTCATAAACTAAAGTATCAGAAAAAACAACTTGATAAAAAAGCCAAAAAGCTAAAGTCTTTGTGGCCTTGTGCAACTTACTAATACTTCTGAAACTTCATATTTATTATGAAGTATTACTTAGCAAAAAGTCAATCAAAATTTTTTATTAATAAATATATTTTTTTACGCATGTAAAGTTAAGTCCATTTGAGGGTTTTCTGTTAATCTGAAAGACTGAGATTGCCACTTTAAAGTGTGCAGAAAACCGCTTAACTATGCTACACTACAGGGAAATCCAAAATAAAATGTACTGTTAAACAGATAAATTAAAAGGAGAAAACAATGTTGGTAAAAAGAATGTTATCGCTTTCTTTAATTTTTTCAATCTTTATTTTAACAGTTGCAGTTAGTAATGCCTGTGGTGAGTCTGCGCAGATTACAGGCGTTTTACTATTGCACGGAAAGGGTGGTTCACCACCCACAGATGACCCTGTCGAAGTAATTGGAAAGAGAAAGGGTTCACACACAGAGGACTCTCTCAACAAACTTATGAGTGACATGAAATATGCCGGATTCATCGTTATAGCTCCCAATATGCCGTACTCTGGAAACAGGGAGTATTGTAAGAGCTATGAAGACACATTAACAGAGGTTGATTCCTATGTAGCTCAGCTAAGGCAAAAGGGAGCTACCAGGATATTTATTGCGGGACATAGTTTAGGAGCTAACGTTGCCATCGCGTACGCTGCCAAAGCATCCGTAGATGGTGTCGTTGCAATGGCTCCCGGCCATGTACCGGAAAAACCAGATTTTCAGTCAAAGCTTGGAGATAGCCTTAAGCGCGCAAGGCAAATGGCAGAAAGCGGCAATGGCGGAACAAAAGACACATTTACCGATTCCAATCAGGGGCTTACATCAACTATTACCACCACAGCAGATATTTATCTAAGCTGGTTTTTACCCGATGGTCCGGCTGTTATGCCATCAAATGCCGCGTCAATTAAACCTGGGACAGCGTTTATGTGGGTTGTCGGCACTCAGGACAAAATGTATAAGAGGGGCCCATCTTATGCTTATAACAAAGTACCCTCAAACACCTGTAATAAATACCTGGTTGTCAACGCAGACCACATGAACACTCCGAGGGTTGCATCAGAAGATATTATCAAGTGGATTCAGGATGCGGCTAAATGTGTTAGCTCTGCCCCCTGATGTTCCGATTATGATTTATCTCATATGCAGAAGCTTGACCGCATTGTTAGTATAAGGACAGATAAGGAGGTGTTTAAAATGGTAGAAGTATTGGATTTAAAAAAGTTGATAAAGTTTAATCCGGAGAAATTTTCAAAACAGATGCTTTCAGATAAGCCGGAGATGAGAGTGGCACTGATGTGTTTAGAGCCGGGGCAGGAGATAACTCCGCATAAGGCACCGCTTAGGCTTATGATGTTTTGTGTGGAGGGCAGAGGGGTTTTTACAGTTGGAGATGAGGAGATAGAGGCGGACGCTAAAACCGCAATTCTTTGTGACCCTCAGGTGCAACACGGTTTTAAGGCCTCAAAAGGTGAAAAACTGGTCGTCATGGCTGTTGTCACACCGGCTGATACGGAGTAGCAACTAAATAAACCACAGATAACCACAGACTTAATTTATCTGTGTTCATCTGTGGTTAAAAATTTTTTCTTAATACGTCTTGTCTTATTTCTTTGAAAGCGGATTTGTGCTAATTGCAAGCATTCTGTCAAGCGCTTTTTTAGCCGGAACTCTTATCTCCTCCGGCACTTTTACAATGTTTTTCATGTCTCTGAGACTCTCATACAGAAGCGTAAGATTGGTTTTTTTCATATTCGGGCAGACCATGTCCTTACGCAGCGGATAAAAAGTCTTATCCGGATTTTCTTTTCTCAGTCTGTAAAGAAGCCCTATTTCTGTGCCCACTATGAATTCTGTGGCCGTTGAAGCGTTGGCATATCTCAACATCCCGGAGGTACTTGTAACATGGTCGGATATTTCCAAAACCTCTATCCTGCACTCAGGATGTGCCATAACAAGAGCATCAGGGTGCAACTGCCTTGCCGCTAAAACATCCGATGTCCTCACCCTGTCATGGACGTGACAGTAGCCATCCCAGGCTATTACCTCTTTTTTAGTATTTTTTTGCGCCCACATCGAAAGATTCTTATCCGGAATACATATCACTCGCTCACCCGGCAGCGACTCTATCACCTGAACCACGTTTGCCGAGGTGCAGCAGACATCAGATTCGGCCTTAACATCTGCCGTTGTGTTTACATAGGCAACTACCGGTACACCCGGATACCTCGCCTTTATGTCTCTTAGTGAAAAGTTTGACGGAAACACATACCCGGGAGGCTCAGAGTAACCCGGGAATGACTTATAAATTCCCCTGGGGGAGCTAACCGCTATCATCTCTGCCATCGGACACATTGCATCAAGAGCTGGTATCAGCACAGTCTTACCGGGAGAGAGTACAGAGGCGCTTTCAGCCATAAAATTCACTCCGCAAAACACTATTACCTCAGCATCAGTTTCAGCTGCTTTTCTTGAAAGTTCAAGGGAATCTCCCGTAAGATCAGCTATTGCCTGTATCTCATCCCGTTGATAATTATGCGCGATTATAAGAGCTCTGCGTTTGTCCTTTAGCTCCATGATTTGCTCTGTCAACTGGCGGTCTTTCAAAATAGTCTCTCCATTACTGCAAAGTCCCGGGCCGAATGTTTGTGTATAGTGTCGTACCTTCAGAGGTCACCACCCGAAATATCCGTCTCGATGAGGCAAAACTTATCTCTGTCTTTCCGGTGGCGTCTGTGGACTTTGTTGTGTGCGGTGAATATATCATTACCCCGTTATACGTATTTAGCACTCTCTGCACATAGTCCTGTGTTTCTGCGTATGGGGGAATGGTATCTCCGTAACGAGATACCGCATTGGGTCCGGCATTATAGGCGGCAAGCGCTAATGCAACATTTCCATTAAATCTGTTAAGCAGGTATTTCAGATACCTTATACCGCCATCTATGTTTTCAACAGGATCGTAGGGGTTTCCAACAGAGAGGAAATTAGCGGTATCCGGCATTAATTGCATAAGCCCCATTGCGCCTTTTGACGATACGGCAAGGTTGTTCCAGTTAGATTCGGTTTTAATCACTGCCTTTACCAACATGGGGTCAAGGGAGTGCTCAGCAGATTTCTTGTGGACTATGTCTTCGTAGTCTTTGTATGCTGACAAATCAGGATTTACTACTGTAGAGACTGGAGAGCTTTTTGATTCCTGAGGTAAGGAGGCAACGGCAACCTTGTGCCGAGCACGCTTCTTAGAAAGTTTCTCTTTCACAATATGAGTCTTGTACCCGGCTCTTTTTATGTTAGAGTAGTACACCACCCCACTGCCTTTGTCATAAATGTATATATCTGCCAAAAGACAGGATGGATACATAATGTAAAATATAACGGCAAAGATAAGACAGCCCATGCCGGCATTTTTTGTCATCTAAAACCCCAAACCCTTAATACAACTAAAAAAATAGCCACAATATCAGGTTAACCTGACACCCTGGCCATTTTTTACAGTATCAGCTTTTGTCCGCACAATGTATTAATCGGCAGACTTCACGAAAAAGTTTATAACCCTCTGTGTTATGCCTTTTTAATAAAAAAGGAAATAACGTTACCGTTTTCTTTTGTCTCCAGCAACTCGTGCCCCAATCTGCTTAAAAGTGCAGGGATGTCAGACTTTGAACCGGCATCTGTTGATATCACCTCAAGTATTTTACCGGAGTCAATTCCATCCAAAGCCTTTTTAGTCTTTAACACCGGCATCGGGCAGTTTAAACCCTTTGTGTCCAATACCTGATCTGCTTTAATGTCAGCCATATTATCCTCCTAAACATCGTATCTGGTTATATCGGCCTTTCAACCTCCGACCGTCTGTTTATTAAACAAAAAACTGCTGCGTAATGTCAAGACTCACTGAAATTATATTTTGCAGTCTGTCCATGTTAAACTTTCCTGATTAACCAGCACCATATCCGATTTGTCTCCGGGAAAGTGCATAAAATAGCCAATTTGGTATGCTGTGTTAACGCATACGGCTGACAATGCTTTTTTTCTTTCCTCTTCAAGTGTACTTTCTAACATAAGAAAAGGATAAAACAAACACTTATAAATAGGCCAGCTCATGTTGTATCTAAAATCTATCCAATGTACCTTTGATGCCTTTTGTAACTCATACGACAGTGGTCTCATCTCATAATTCCACTCAGAGCCGCCCTTTTCCTCGTACTCATAGTAGGTCTTTTCAAGTATATCCCTATGCTCAGGGGAAAGGACAAGCACACCTGTTTGTACAACCTTATTAAAGGTATCCGGCAAACCGTATTTTTTATAATACATGGAAACATCCTGGCTAAAGGTGTCACCTTTAGGTGTTATATCAATATATCTTTGCAGTGCAACAGGGAACCATCCCTGTGTTGGAGACGACCAAACATCTATAGCGCCAACCATGCCCTCCGGCACACTGTCCACAATTGAGGGAGCATTGCCATGATTTATTAAAATATCGCAATCAACCCACACTATCCTGTCGTATTGAGCTGAAAAATCCTGGCTTAACACCAAACACTTCTGCCATGCCGGACTGCGGTTAGCTGCCCTCTCCGAAATATCAACCGGATTGTCTATGCAAATAATATCATACCCATACATTTGGGCATATCTGTCCCAACCGGGCTTACAAACAGTCCTCCACAGCTCTTGATATGCCTCCCCTATGGTTATTGTCACTATGGCTTTTTTATTTACCATTACCTGTCTCCTTCACAAGTGCCTTTCTCTACGGACACAAACTCCGCATTATGCACGCTTTATTGTACTTTCAGTATTATGTTTTTTACAAGTACGAGCTCCTTTGTCTAAATCAGAGAGCAATATACATGACGTTTTATGTCAAAGGGTGACAACATTTGTTAGTAAATATCCCCCATAATTAGTTTTATCTATGAAACAAGCGCCTCTGAAGCTGGCATGTAAATTGCTATACTGTAAACAGTCAAGCGGTTTTTAACCGCCAGATAAAAGGAATATGGAGGGGTAAGATGTTTAGAGTGATTTCGGACATGAAAAACAGGGGGGATAGAGGTTTTACGTTGATTGAGCTTTTGATAGTTATTGCAATCATAGGAATTTTGACAGCTATTGCAGTGCCGGCATTCCTTGGACAGAGGGAAAAAGCGAAAGTAAGAGCAGTTGAGTCAGGAGCAAAGGGAGCAGTGTCGGATTTACAGGCATATCTTGACGCATACGTTGCAGGCGATCCGTACATAATAGTATCAGACGCATCTGGTAATCAGGGCTGTTATGAAGCAACAACATCAGCAGCTACAGGACATACTTGTAATTCCGTTTACAATCAGGCCAGCGCAGGCACATACCCTGCATTCCCTGCCGGTGTGGCAACTGTACTCACCCACTTTATTTCACACCACTCATTTAAAGGGGATAAGAGTCCTTACACTGGTAACTCATTGTTTGTAACCGATTCCAGCGCTATCTCCGATGGTACGGTGTTTGTAACTCCTACATCAAGCCGTGCAGTTAGTATCTTGGCTTATACTACAAACTATACATCACCAATATTCAGCCAGATGGTAACCACCCGGTAATTTGCAGCATTAACTTCTCAATTGGAGAGGTTTAAAAGATAAAACGTAACGGGAAGGACTAAATGTCCTTCCCGTTACGTTTTGTTGATATGTGTTGAGACATGGAAAACACTGAAAAAACAGACTACTTACGCCACGCTGTATATGTTGCGGCTATTTTTATAATTTCCATTATTATTTATGCTCCAACATTTAAAAGCGGCCTCATATGGGACGATCAATACATAATAAGGGGCGCCTCACTCATTGACAAAAAACACCCGTATGATGTTTTTATCTCAAACGGCCTCTATTACCGCCCTCTTACAATAATCTCACTTGGCCTTGACTATGCCATATGGTATGTAAATGCCATTGGCTACCATGTCAGCAACGTCGTTATTCATGCGGCAAACTCCGTACTGATGTATATTGTCTCTGTCATCATGCTAAAGAACTGGAAATTTTTTTTGAATAAAAACACTGGGGTTTCATTTTTCAGTGCTCTCCTGTTTTCACTGCATCCGATTCATACCGAGTCTGTTGCCTGGATTTCCGGCAGAACAGATTTACTTGCAACGTGTTTCTTTTTGCTTGCTTTTATTGCTCTTTTACTTTACCTGCATGAGAAGAAACGGGAGGGACTGTTTCTTATAGCAATTTTTTTTCTGTTTTCTCTTCTTTCCAAAGAAAATGCCATTGTTTTTGCAGTATTAGCCTTAGTGTATGCCGCTATTGTAAAGGCAAACAGGAAAGAGATTACCTTGATTTCTGTCTCTGTTACATTATCGCTGGGTGTTTATGTGTTTTTAAGGAAACTTGCATGGTTGTCTGATTTATTTAAAACTCCCGGTGACTCAGGTGCTTTTTTAAATAAAGAAGCATTTTCATTCGCTACCATAGGAAACCTGATAAACGCTGCCAGTTACTACTACGAGAAACTGCTTTGTCCGTGGAACTTAAACATTATCCCTGAGATGCCCTCCGGCCCGGGGTATTTTATTTTATTTATTTTGCCGTGTGTTTTGCTGGCATTTTTTATATTAAAGCGAAACTTTTTTTGTGGATTCTGGCTGTTGTGGATTATTGTCTCTATGGTGCCTTCACTTATGATAACTATTTCTCAGATAGCCGAGCCTCTCGGAGAGCGTTACATGTATATTCCCTCTGTGGGTTTGTCTTTTTTGATAGTTATGCTTTTAAAACCTGAAAAGCAACACCTCACTGACACACTCTTAACCCACCATCTAAGAATTGCCATTATCGTTACCCTGTGTATAACCTATGCGCTCCTGACATATAACCGCCTTTATGACTGGCGCTCAGACTTTGCACTTTGGCAGGACGCTGCTAAAAAAAATCCGCACTCTGCCGCAACAAAAACCAATTACGGACTGGCTCTGTTATCGGCAGAAAATTATGATGCGGCAGAAAGACAGTTTTCTGAGGCGCTTGCCCTTAAAAACCTAACCCACGAAAATAAATCCATGTTACTCAATTCCATGGCGTTGGTTGCAATAAACAAAAAGAACTACGAAAGAGCCGAAGCGCTGCTTTATAACTCCCTCAGGGAAAATATCCGCAACGTTGCCTCCTATCATACACTTGGGTATCTGTACATGCAGGCAGGCTCTCAGATAACCAATGATCCGGTAAAAAGGAAAGCATTTTTCCAAAAAGCCATAAAGGCATTTGAAGAGTCAGAGAAGTTTATACCAGGTGTATCGGATGTGAATTTTAATTTAGCTCTCTGTTATCTGGAATTAGGTGATTTTAAACGTTCTAAAGCAAATTTTGATGCTGTTATTCAAAGGGCACCAAACTCCGGCCTTGCACAGAAAAGCGTTGCGTTCTTATCATATATAGAGCGTAAAGGCAGTCTTTAGACTAACTTGACTTTCATTTGCCTGCAACCGTTAAAATAAGAGTAAGAACGAAATGAAAAACGAATGCTTCTCAAATGTTCTTATTCAACCGGATTGGACTGCAAAAGAGGATAATTGCCTGCAGAGTTTTCAGGCAATTATACGCAATCGTTGCGGCCTGAGTTTTGACTCTTCACGGCTTGCCTCGTTTAAAGAAATAATCCGCTCTCAGGTGAAAATTCTTGGACTGTCCTCAGACGATGAATACTACACTCTTATATCGCAAAGCCAGACACAATTTGAGAGGCTTATAAACCTTATTACAATAAATGAAACCTACTTTATGCGGGAGCCTGCTCACTACAGGGTGTTAACATCAAAGATTTTACCGGAGCTTATGGAAAGCAAACCAAAAGGCGCAAAAATAAGGCTTTTCAGCGCCGGCTGTGCTACCGGTGAAGAGCTCTACTCTATAATAATTTCCGTTTCTGATTCATTCGGTACAACTGCCCTTGACCTCTTTCATTTTGTTGGCGCAGACATTGACAACCCGGTAATTGACAAAGCCCATAGGGCAGTATATGGAAGCTTATCATTTAGAAGTTTCCCTGAATTGCTGAGAAAAAAATACTTTACCCAGGAGGATGAAACCCATTTCAAAGTAGATACACAAATAACAAGACACGCACATTTTGAAACCTTTAACCTGCTTGACACTACGTTAATCCATAACTTTACTGCTATGGATGTGATTTTCTACAGGAATGTTTCAATATATTTTGATAAGGAGATTCAAAGGAGAGTCTTTGATAATCTTGCCATGCTGCTTAATGACGGGGGATACCTTTTTGTCAGCTCGGTGGAAACGTTTGGCCATAAACATGGCTCGTTAAGCCTGATTGAAATGGATGGCGTGTTTGTGTTTAAAAAGTTACCGGAAGCTGTTTCCTCAGGCAGCAGTGTTTCACTAAAACACAAACCACCCAAACGAGACACTTTTAAGAGGATAAACTCAGGGGCAGTTAAAAACGAAAAAACAGTTGAGCCACAACCTGAGGCACTTTTAGATGAGGCACGTGTTCTTCTAAAGGACAAAAAGTTCGAGGCGGCTATAAAGGTTCTTGAACCGTTAACAGAGGATGGGAAAGGTGCAATCCATGCTAATGTACTGAGAGGGGCAGCACTTTTTAATCTTAAGAGGATTGATGAGGCAAAAAACATCTTTCTGAAAACTCTGGACGCTGACAGATGGTCTTTTGATTGCAGCATGTTTCTTGCCTTGATTGCACAATATGCCGGGGATAAAAGTGAAACAATCCGCCGATTTAAAGAGGCTATATACATTAACCCATCCTCATGGCTTGCCCACTATCTCCTTGCAAAAGCGTATCATAGTGCCGTAGACTTACAGCTCGCCCAAAAAGAATATCTTGCAGTTATAAGAATTATACAAAGTGAATTACAACAAGGACAAAAAATCACCAAAGACTCGTGTCTTGCGGGTGAGTTTTTTGCTATTTCATTTAACACCAATGACATCCTGCATCTTTGCCGGCATAATTTAGACAAAATCAACAAAACGCTGGAATAAAGTATGGCATTTGACAGAGCTAAATTTGTAAGCATGTTTGTTGAAGAGGCAAAAGAGCATATTGCAAAGATGACTGAGGGATTTTCAACTTTGGAAAAAGACCCCGGAGACATTGAAAACCTAAATGCACTCTTTCGCACAGCCCACACAATAAAGGGCTCCGCCCGTATGCTTAAACTTGCATCTATAAGCGAGGTGGCTCACAAAATTGAGGATGTACTCGATGCCCTTAAAATTAACCAAATAGTAGTGACACGGCAGCTAATATCTACTCTTTACAAGGGGATTGATACAATTACAGAGCTTGTGGAAAGAGCCGGAGCCGGAGAGGATATAAGCGGCACGGCAACTGAAGTCTGCACTTTGCTTGAAGAGCTTTTAAATGTACCGGATGAGTCAGTGGTTTCAGAGGAAAAAGCGTCTGGCCTTGAGCAAATCACGCAAACGGTGGCTAAAACCACTCATCAAACTAAAAACATAGAGACACTGCGCATAAACGCCACGAAACTTGACACACTTATAAAGCTAATGGGAGAAATTGTAACCCACCACACGCGGTTAAAAGAACGACTTCTCGGCGTAAAGGAGGTGATGCGTTTAAGCAGAGCACATTTTCTTAAGCTGGATGCCCTGAGTGCTGAATTTCCACAGTTAGATGGTTTAAGCAACGATGTTTTAAATATAAACTTGAAAGTTAAACAATTAGCGGGAGAACTGACAACGGATGGCAACGTGCAGGAGCTTCTCAACGAAACCCTTCAGGAGGTTGCTCTTGCAATGCGCATGGTACCGCTTTCCACCGTGTTTGACTCATTAGGGAGGACAGTCAGGGATATCTCAGGAACTCTCGGAAAGGATATAAGTTTTACAGTTGAGGGGGGAGAGACAGAGCTGGATAAAAAACTGGTCGAAAAGGTATCCGACCCTCTGATTCACATGATAAGAAACTCGCTGGATCACGGCATAGAGGAGAGCTCTGTGCGTAAAGCTGCCGGTAAACCTGAGGTTGGCGAAATAACGTTACGTGCTTTTTATGACTCAGGGAATGTTGTCATAGAGGTGGCTGATGATGGGGCGGGGCTTGCAGCTGAAAAACTTAAAGGCAAAGCTCTCCAGCGCCGTCTCTTTGATAAGGCCGCACTTTATGCTATGACTGATACAGAGGCATATGATTTAATTTTCTATCCGGGCATAAGCACCGCATCTATAATCACCGATGTTTCAGGCAGGGGAGTTGGCATGGACGTGGTTAAAAAAAATATCGTGGATGAGCTAAAAGGTACTATTTCCATAGAGAGTAAACCAGGTCTTGGAACAAGGTTTACTCTCAGAGTTCCCATGACACTTGCCATAATGGATTTGATTGTGTTTAAGAGTGCAGGTCTTGCTTTTGCGCTGCCCAAAAATGCTGTGGTTGAGATAGTGCAAGTGCCGGAGGCAGAGCTCATTGATGTGGTATCCAGCAGAGCGCTGAGACTCAGGGAGGAATTGATAACGGTTGAGCCACTTGACAAAGTGTTAGGTATAACAGATGGTGGAAACGGTAAGAAGTCCGGAGTCCTCATACTTGTTGTTTCCATTGGAGAAGATAAACTTGGGTTAATCATTGACTCTATAGTGGATGAGGAGAACATGGTGATTAAGCCCTTACCAAAACACATGAGAAACCTGCCGTTGGTTTTTGGAGTGACAGTATCAGGTAAAAACGAGATAATCAACCTTCTGAATGTCTCAGGGGTTATAAAAGCAGCCCGGCAAGGGGCAGGACACGCCAGAGCAGCAATCCCTGCCGCAACAGAGCATCATGCGATAAAAATACTCGTTGTTGATGATTCCATAAACACAAGAGAAGTGGAAAAGAGTATTCTTGAGGCTTATGGATATGAAGTAGACATTGCAGAGGATGGCATAGAGGCACTGGAAAAAACCGGAAAACAGACATATGACGTTGTAATAACCGATGTGGAAATGCCCCGGCTTGACGGTTTTGCCTTAACTCAAACCCTAAGAAAAGATAATAATTACTCTAACACGCCCATAATAATAGTAACATCGAGGGAAAAAGAGGCGGATAGACAAAGAGGGATAGCAGTGGGGGCCGATGCCTATATAGTCAAGGGTACATTTGAGCAGACAAACCTGCTTGAAACTATACGAAGTCTTGCTGGATAAACGCAGAGGATTTTTGTTACTAAACTGGTCTTTTATTCTTAGCAATACATTGAGGGTGGCAAATAATATGAAGCCATTAAGATACTTTTCTCTGACCTCTTCCCAGAGATGTTCTGTGGGGTTTGAGCTCCGGTGAATGTGCGGGCTGAGGTATAAGTCGGATGTTTTCAGGCACAACAAGATTTTTAGACATATGCCATGCTGCCTGATCAACAACGATGATCATGAAATATATTTGAAAATCTATAGAAACCTGTCGAAGAAAGATATTCCTTGTTTCTGTATTAGCGTATGGCAGGATAAGGGCTGTCATTTTCCCTAATGCCGGACAGATTGCAGCAAAAACATATTGACGCGGTGCTTTTGGTCGTAAGGCAGGTGGAGCCCATGCTCTACGAGCATTATTTATACGACCAAAAAGGTCCTCATCCTGTGCCATCACTATCACTGGACGCTTATCTTTAGGGTCTCTGTCCTGTAAGATAGTATCTACTTTTTCTCTAAATTTTTTTTAAACT
>JADFXG010000019.1 GCA_015233895.1 Nitrospirota bacterium
AAAAATGGAGCCAGCCTTTAAGAAACTGGAGCCAAACTATTTCTCAACTTGCTTTATTTTTCGAGGGCAGGCTAATATTGGATATCACTGTGTGACGGAGTTTCAGACTTGACACAGTTTAATGAATATATCCTGTTTATCTGTGGTTTATTCGTTTTTTGTTAATCTACTTTTTTGACAGCTAATTGGTATAAGTGAATTCCATGATTTATAATGACGTGCCGTTAGCCTAATATGATTGTATCTTAATAACCTCATCAATCTAATTTTCTCAAAATTGCTCTTACTGGGGAGCCGTCGCTGTTAGCTATTTTTAGCGGAAGGCATACGAGGTCGTAGTTGCCCTCTGAGGCTTCTGATAAATCAAGGCTTTCGATTATCCATATATTTGCGCTAAGCAGCGTCTTGTGTACAATCTCGGATTTACCAAACTGTGCGATTGAATAATAATCAATTCCGACTAAAGTGATTTTGCGTGAAACGAGATAATCGGCTCCTTCTTCTGTCAGATAAACATAGTTTTCATAAAATTGCGGTCTCTTTAAATGTTCTGTCGAGTTAATCGTTTTAAACAGGATCCTTTGTCCCTCTTTTATATCTTGTTTTTTAAGCTCATCTGCCTTTATAGATTCTCTGTCCTTTATGCAGATTACTCTTGAGGGGCCTACTGTGGTTGTTATCGGCACCAGGTCTATTGACAGGCCGTCTTTGATGAAATGCAGCGGGCTGTCCATATGAGTGCCAACATGGACGCTCATGGTAACTTCTGAAAGATTCATATTGTCTTTTTCCATACTCATTTTTTTTCTAATGTAAAAAGGCGGATCCCCCCTCCACACCACCATATCAGTACTAAGGGTTAATGTTACATCAATCCATTGGTTTATCGGCACAGGTTACCTCCCTATTCTTTAAAACATTATTAAAATTAGGCAAAGACATCTAATGGCTTTTATATACGTCTCAACCATTTTCCAACTGCTACAAACTGGCTTTTTCCTCTTCATATATGCATCTTCTATTACATAGATAACAAAAAGCCATTTTATCACTAAAAATGTAAAACAGTAAATACATCCTTTTTATATAGTTTTTTGATGAGGTATTTCGATTTCTTGATTTATTTTCTGGTTCATGTTAGCATAACTAAACTATTATCAAAATTATTAAATACACATTTTGAATGTTAGGAGGATAATTATTATACAGCTGCAATCAGCAGACATATACAAATGTCCGATAACAGAGATGGAGTTTGTGCTTGTAAAAGGTGGGTGTTATAAGATGGGAGATACATCCGGCGATAAATATGAGGATGAAACACCAGTACACGAGGTTTGTGTTGATGATTTTTATATAGGGAAATATGAAGTAACTCAAGGGCAATGGACTAAAATAATGGAGTGCAATCCATCATACTTTAAAAGTGGAGATAACTATCCTATAGAGACTGTGAGTTGGACTGATGTAAAGGAATTTATTAATAAACTAAACGAAAGAACAGGTAAGAAATATCGTTTACCAACCGAGGCTAAGTGGGAGTATGCAGCCAGGAGTGGCGGCAAAAAAGAGAAATGGGCAGGGACTAATGATGATACTAAGTTATGTAATTATGCCTGGTATAATGGAAATTCAAACGGTGAAACACATCCTGTAGGGCAGAAATTGCCTAATGCGTTAGGGCTTTTTGATATGAGTGGCAATGTATGGGAGTGGTTGGAGGATGTATATGATGAAGATGCGTACACCAAACATTCTCTTGATAACCCTATATATACGGGAGGTAGCAGTAACCGTGTGATACGAGGCGGTAGTTGGAACCGCAACCCGCAATACGCACGTTGTTACAGCCGTCGTTTCAACAGCACCGACTACAGGAGCTATAACATAGGGTTCCGACTTGAGTATGTATGGCAAACTGAAATTAAGTAAACATTCAAAGGAGTGTCAGATATTTAACACATTAATGTAGTATAAGTGGATTGTTAATAAGTGCGTTACTTTTGGCAGACCTAACCGTGTTTTCAAGAAGTGTGGCGATGGTTACCGGGCCCACACCACCAGGAACAGGCGTTATCAAAGAGGCTTTTTTTGCAACAGAGTTAAAATCTATGTCTCCAATTATTTTTCCATTCTGCTGTACATTTATCCCGATGTCCACTACAATTGCGCCCTCTTTTATCATATCACCCGTAATTAGGCCTGGCATTCCGGTAGCAGAGCACACAATGTCAGCGTTTATTAAGTAATCTTTTAAATTTGCCGTACTTTTATGGCACACCGATACGGTTGCTTCTTTTGCTAAAAGCATCATAGAAAGTGGCTTTCCCACTGCTAAACTCTTCCCTATTACTACAGCGTTTTTACCGACAAGGTCAACTCCGTAGTACTCCAGCAGCCTGATTACTCCAAAAGGTGTGCAAGGCAAAAAACTCTGAGACGTACATATGCTAAAATCGGCAGTCTTTTGTACTATATGCTGGCTGCCAGAGAATTCCTTGCCAAAAAGCTGAAACATGGACTCCTCAGCACTTAAACGCCCTACAGAAACTGAACCTAAACCGTCCACATCCTTATCTGGCACTATTGCGTTGACCACCCTTCTGGGGTTTATTCTTTTAGGAAGTGGAAATAACACAAGAAGCCCGTTTATACGCTCATCTGCATTTATACTACTAACAATGTTTAAGATTTCATTCAGAGATACATTGGTTGGCAGCTTATACTCAAAAACATTTATGCCCACACTTTTAGATATCTTCACTGTAGCATTGAAATAAGAACAGGAGGCGCTATTATCTCCTGCAAGTAAAAGTGCTAGTCCTACCTCTATGCCTGTTTTAGCAAGATTTTGGACGTCACGGCGTACGTTTTCCCTGATTTCTACTGCAAGCTTTGTGCCGTCCATTAATTTAACCATCTTTTGTATCATACCTTTTTAATACTAACAAATGTGAATGGTATTAGAAAATAGGTTACCATCTATGGCCTTTATCCGTAAAAATATTTATTTTATCGTTACATGATACATACTTTAGCCTAAATGTGCTAAAGTATTATTAATAGTGTTTTACTGTTGCCACTTAGATGTCAGATATCGCTGTTATTAAAAAACCAGTATAAAAAATAAGGAGGAGATTATGAAAGTCAGACTTTACAGATTAATATTATTGCTTTTGCTTGCTATAGCGCTTATCCCTGCGGAAACGTTTGGAGAAAGCAAAGAGGATGCGTCCGGATTTTCGGATAATAAGAAAATCTACATCAAACTTGTCGAAAAAATTAACGGCAGCGTTGACACTGTTTCGTCTAAAGTATCTGAAGCATTGGCCCAAAATGGCTGGAAAGTGGTAGCGGCATTTTATCCGGCACTCCCTGACAACTGTAAATATAAAAGCAAAGTGCTGGTAATACATAACGAAAAGTACTGGAAAACAATATTCGCAGCCTCTCCCAATGCCAAGTTTGTTTATCCTTTAAGAGTAAATATATATAGTGACGAAAAAGGTACAAACATATCGTTGGTCAATCCGGTTGCTTTAAACCGTCTTATTTCACAGGAGCTTGATAATATGTCTTTAGAGGCACTAAAGTCCCTGACTACGGCTGTGCAGGGCGCAGGGGGCGGCCAAAACGTTTCGAAAGAAGAGGGAACCCTGCTTGATGGCAACAGAACTCACGGAATAGGCGGTGGTCTTTTAGAAGACAATATTGTAAAAATTCACACGGTAAGAAATAAAACTGAAAATGTAATAAACTCTATAATAAAAGACTTACAGTCCACTATAAAACGAAATAAAAACGGTTACTATCTTGTTTACTCAATCGATATGAGAGAAAATGGAATAATGCTGTTTGGTATTTCAAAAAAGGAGGTTGAAAAGGCCGCATTTACCATAACCGGTGAAAAAAGGGTAACAAAACTCAATGCCTGTCCAGGTATCGACCATGCCCCTGCATTCCCGTTGGAGATAACGGTTGACTCTACCGGCAAGAGTATAAAAGTGGAGACTCTCAGAGAGATGTACAGAATGAATGCTTATTTCGGGGATACCGGCGAAATGGCTTTCATGAAACATTATTTTATGCCGGGAAAAATAGAGGATGAGATAATCACCTCGACATATATGGAAGTGTTGCAATAATGACGTAAAACAGAGTAATACACAAGAGACTGAAATCAGCGCCAGAGGTTTAGAGGGAGTGTAGCGGATGAGGTGAGAACAATAATTCCTAATAATTTTCTGTAAACCCACTAAACCTTTAGCACATTCTTAGTGTCTAACCTGTTAACTAATGGTAAATAAAAACAGGAGTATGTTTGATGAAAAAAATGCAATTAATTAAATTGAAAATGAGCGGGCTTAATGTCGGTGTTATTTTGTTTCTGATGTTATTTTTCCCATTGTCCGGTTTTTCTGAGACAACACGTGAACTATCGCAATCTAATCAGGCAACCTCCTCAATTTCACAACCATTAATACGTGAGGGAAATCTTGCGGTTAAAATTGTACAGGAATTTTCTTTAAGTACAACCGCTAATGAAATCGAATCCGAAACAATCCTGGGGGAAATTGGGATTACTCCAAGAAACGGATGGGTTGCAGACTATCCGATAACGCCGGACATAGTTGGTGAGATACAAAAAACTATAATAAATTCCGTTGATATGAGAAAACTTAAAATGAGCAAAGACGAGGCAATAACCAAATACCAAAAAGTTATCTCTAACCTTGGCATGTATATTCAGGCATCTACAGAGCAGGACAAATACAAAGCTTCATCCACCTCAGCATTGTCGTCAGACAATAAGACCGTGATAAACAATTATTATATAAAAGAAGGACCTCCGGTAATCACCTATTATGCGCCACCCCCTGCATACACCTATATGTATGCCTGGGTGGATTATCCCTTCTGGTACTATGGTGGATGGTTTCCAGGCTACTATATTTTATATGATTTCCATAAAGTTGTAATTATTGGCGGGACAAGTGTGTTTATAACCAACCATTTCAGAGATACAGTTAGCCATCGGGTGCTGCGTATAGACCCTGTCGATAGATTCAGAGGACGAACTTTCGCGGGGATTGGTGCTCCCCATAACAGGATTGGTTTTCTTCAAAGTGGACATCCTGGAGGTGGAAGGAGAATTTTTAACAGACCTCATGAAGGCCACAACGAGAGGGGTCCGAGATAGTACATGTAAATGGTGTAAACTATTCGGTCACTTCTATTAGAACTCACCTCACTCATGTTATTTTTACAACTGTCTCAACCTGGTATTAGCTAATATCCGCCGCAAGTAACACAGGTATGGTCTTTGTGAGTCTTAAATGTCCTGAACTCGCAAGCACCTCCATCCCACACCAGTAGTTTTCCCTTTAGCAGTTTTCCCACTCCTGTCAGATATTTGACAGCTTCAAGTGCCTGAAGCGAACCGATAACTCCCGGCGTTGTGCCTAAAACAGGAAATGTCTCTTGTGGCGGAGGGTCAGGAAATAGACACATCAGACACGGTGTCTCAGGATAGTGTATAAAGGAAAGTCTGCCGTCCATGCCCCATATGCTGCCATAGACCAGTGGAATTTGTTTTCTTATCGCGCACTCATTTAGTATGTACCTCGTATCAAAATTATCCATACAGTCAACAATTATCGCTGAGTTTCCAACGAGTTCATCAACGTTATTATCGCTTATTCTGTCAGTAAAGGCAGTTACCTCTATGTCAGGATTTAGTTTATTAAGGGTAATTTTGGCCGACTCGGCTTTGTTTATGCCAATTCTTGTGTGGTCATGAAGAATCTGTCTGTTTAGGTTAGACCAATCGGGGGAGTCAAAGTCACAGATTCTGATGTGGCCAATCCCTGCCACAGCAAGATATATGGCAACCGGAGAGCCAAGCCCTCCCGCTCCTGCTACAAACACTACGGAGTTTTTAAGCTTTTCCTGAGTCTTTTCACCCCAGCCATCCATCATCATCTGTCTTTTATAACGGGCTAACTCTTGCTCTGAAAATCCCATTTTTAAACTCCCCACTTTTTAGTTGATATTATATAACTCAATTTGCAATTAAATCTACTTTTGAGTAATGCCTCACACTCAGTAATAATACTTAAACATGTTATAATTAAGTTAAGAAGAAATGTAATAAATTAAGAGGAGATAAAATGATACCTACATCTGTCACCTTACCTGAGAACCTGATAAACGAGTCAAAACAATATTCAGATAATTTTAGTCAATTTGTATCAAATGCCTTAGTTGAATATTTAAAAAAACAGAAAATAGAAAAAGCACTGGAGTCATTTGGGAAATGGCAAGACAGAGGTGTTGATAGCAGCGATATTGTAAACGAACTTAGAAAAGACAGGGATTTAAGACATTATCCGGATGGTAATGTCATTGTACCCTTTTAGGATGACTTTAGAACTATTGTAGTAATAATGGTGTTTTTTCACATTTTGAGGTTCTATCACTATAGGCTGTTTATTTAGCGATGCCTAAGAGCTTAGAAATAAGGTCTAATGCCCGTGGGTTAGACAGAATTATAAGCAAGGCAAGAATGACAATATAGAGCTTCATTTCAGACTTTGTTACCATATCTGTCCGGATGGCTTTGAGGTCGTCTTTATAATCAACTTTAGACTCTTTGGCAACATCCTCCATAGTCTCAACAAGGAATTTTGCCTCAGCATCACCAAGTTTATCTTTAAGCATCGTATATAGTTCAATTGTCTTTGCCATATATCTATCATACCACAAATATGAGTGAAAAATCAACATTGCGAACAGCCACGAAATCTAATAACAAAAATCGTGGTACCCAATAAGAGAGGTTATGTCTTTCTTTCAATAGATAAACCACTTTATTTTTTCACGTTAAAATCATCAACGACAAACTGATTAAAATATTTTTCTTGTGTTTCAGATATTTTTCCTAAAGAAATCCAATGTTTAATAGTGTCCATATTAAAACGTGGTTCTGATAGTTGAATCTGTCTAATCGTTTCTTTGATTAAATTCTGAGCAAAAGTATCATTTCTTGCAATGTACTCAATTATCTCAATATTCATAGAAGCACTGTGAACTTCCTTATATTTTTTTAAAATAAATTGAATTCCACCTGTAAGATTATTTACATTCTCATATATAATCCATGCCTCAGATCTATTGTAACTCTTTAGCTTTTTATATTCTCGTCCTTGATAAATTGCGTATATCAAACCCGCCAAACCTATTGTGTAACCAACTATGCTCTGTACGTCCATAAGTTCCTCCTCCTATACCTATGACACACTGTATACACTTTACAGTCTGCCATGTAATGGGAATCATTTTCCACAGGTTTTATATTACTGATTTTCTAATTATTTTGGAAGATTTTTTTAGTTGGGAATAATACCAGATTATGCGTAAAGCTATAATATTTATAAATCTCTTAATCTGCTCGTCTGTTCTGAGGGCGGAGCTCTCATTGAGACTTTTTAAGCGGCGGAACGCCGGTTAAAAAATTCTTTAATCTGGGCAGCCACAGGGGGCAGCCCCTACACATAATGAAAAATCGCTATCAAAAAACCGGGGGTCAAGGGGAATCATTCCCCTTGCGGATAGGGTCTAAGGGAAAGGCAGCGCCTTTCCCTTATTTATTCTCCCTTATACGGTATTAATCAGAACTTCGGCTATTTGAACGGCGTTTAGGGCGGCACCTTTTCTGAGGTTATCGGAGACTACCCACATGTTTATGCCGTTTTGAATGGACTCATCTTCTCGCACTCTGCCCACATACACGGCATCTTTTCCGACGCAGTCTATGGCCAGAGGATAAACGTTTTTAGACGGTGCGTCAAAGAGAATCACTCCCGGGGCATCAGATAGCAGTGCCCGTGCTTCATTAGCAGAGAGTTTCCGTTCCGTCTCTATGTTTATGCTTTCTGAGTGCCCTCTAAAAACCGGAACTCTAACCGTTGTTGCCGTTACTGCTATGGTGTCATCACCCATAATTTTTTTGGTTTCAAGTACCATCTTCATCTCTTCTTTTGTGTAACCATTGTCCAGAAATACGTCTATATGAGGAAGACAGTTAAACGCTATCTGGTGCGGATAGACGGAGATTTTTACATCCTTAAATTTAAGTAGATCGCTGGTTTGCTCAAGGAGCTCATCCATAGCCTTTTTGCCGGTGCCAGAGACTGCCTGATAGGTTGAGACCACGATTCTTTTAATTCTTACGGCATCGTGAATGGGTTTCAGTGCTACTACCATCTGAATGGTGGAGCAGTTGGGATTAGCGATGATTCCCTTGTGTTTTTTTAAATCATGGGGGTTTACCTCCGGTACTACAAGGGGCACCTCAGGGTCCATCCGCCATTGACTTGAATTATCAACGACAACACAGCCGGCAGCAGCCGCATCCGGAGCAAACTCCTTACTCCTTTCCGCTCCTGCCGAAAACAAGGCTATGTCTATTCCTTTAAAAACACCTGCCTTAAGACGTTCCACTGTTATGTCTTTGTCTTTAAACTTAAGTGTTCCGCCCTCAGAGCGTTCCGAGGCAAAGAGCCTTAGCGTGTCCACCGGAAAATTTCTCATCTGAAGCGTTTCTATCATTTCATTCCCAACAGCGCCTGTTGCACCTACTACTGCCACTACGTATTTGTCTTTTTTCCTGAGCATTTTTAAATCCACCTCTTATGTGATCATTTTATGATAAATCATATGTTAAATACGGTCAAATTCGCTTACAAAACATTGTAGAGTTTCAGCGTCATATATACAAAACTCCACAGAGTTAACACTGCCCCCTGCGTTATCATTAAGAAAGTTAAGACTCTCCGTTACAAGGATTTTTGCACACCGGTCTTTTGGAAAACCAAAAATGCCTGAGCTTATTGCAGGCATTGATACGCTGTGAAACCCTTTTTGAGAGGCCAGTTTTAAAGAGTTAAGGACGGCATTTTTGAGTTTATTGTCCTCATCACCCTCTCCCATTCTGGGCCCTACGGCATGAATAACGGCTTTACAGGGCAGCGCTCCGCCTGAAGTCATAGCTGCCCCTCCAACCGGCACATATCCAATAGCGTCACTTTCTGCTTGAATCACAACCCCGCCTTTTCGCACAATGGCCGCCGCCACCCCGCCTCCGTGTTGAAGATAGGAGTTAGCAGCGTTTACTATAGCGTCGGTGTCCCTTTGAGTTATATCACCCTTAATTAGCCTGAGCGTTCCGCCGGTTACAGCTTTTTCTATGATAATCTCTATTGGCTTAAACACCCTCACCCCTAAAAGTGTCGTACTCGGTATATTTATCGGCTTTGCCTTTGACAATATGTGCCGGATATTTTCTGCGGTTAAGTTGCAGTTTATCCTCTGCCTCTTTGATTAAATCAATTGAAAACTTATCAGAGAGGTTAATCAGATAAATAAACACATCGGCTATTTCCTGCCGCAGGTTGTTAAGTTTGCTATCAGAGAGTCTCCGGCTTTCATCCTCCGTAAGCCACTGAAAAATCTCAACAATCTCCGCCGCCTCGGCACTAAGTGCCATGCTTAGGTTTTTTGGGCTGTGAAACTTCTCCCAATCCCTCTCACGGACAAATTCCCGTAACGATTCCTTAAGATTTTCGAGTCTTTCCACTCTTAACTATCATTGCTCCCTCACACGTATTATGCCGTTTATGGTACTATATGGGAGCGGATATGTCAACAGAGGCAAAGACAAAAGACTCCGGGCAGCTTCAGGGTCAGGTGGAGCGGCTGACGTTTTACAGTGATGACAACGCCTATGCCATATTAAAGCTCAAGGTGTTAGGAGTACGGGAGTTGATAACAGTTTGCGGCACGATGCCGGGGGTTCTCCCAGGTGAGAGTATTCACGTAAACGGCTCATGGCAAACCCACCCAAAGTACGGACGGCAATTTAACGCAGCTTCATTTAAATCAATAATGCCTGCCACCGTGGATGGTATTGAAAAATATCTGGGCTCGGGCATGATTAAGGGTATTGGTCCCTCGTATGCCAAACGTTTGGTTGAAGCATTTGGTAAACATACGCTGGATATAATAGAAAACGATATAGAGAGTCTGCGGCGTATTGAAGGGATAGGGGATAAGCGGCTTGAGCAGATAAAAACCGCGTGGGATGAACAACGTGAAATACGGAGCGTGATGTTGTTCCTTCAAAGCTACGGAGTAAGCACAGCGTATGCCGCTAAAATTTACAAGCGCTACGGAAACGACTCTGTTCAGATTGTGTCTGAAAACCCATACCGTCTTGCAATGGAGATATGGGGTATAGGGTTTGTAATAGCTGACAAAATTGCCGCTAAACTGGGCGTGGAGAAAAACTCTCCAATACGGGCAGAAGCTGGAGTTTTGTTTGTTTTAAAGGAGTTGACTGATGCAGGCAATGTCTGCTTTCCTTTTGACTCCTTTATAGATGAATGTGTCAAGGTGCTTGAAATACCAAAAGAAAACGTGGCTCTTGCAGTGTCGGTTCAGGCAGACACCGATAGTCTGGTTGTAGAGGATTCCATTGAGGGTAAAACCGGGGTTAACTCATCTGTGGTGTATCTTAACAAATATTACACGGCTGAGCTTGGCATAACAAAAATGATAGCAAAACTAAAATCTGCTCCTGTGACACTGAATGATTTTGATGGAGTTGAGGCAATAGACTGGGTACAAAAGGAGCTTCACATAAAGCTGGCAAAGGCACAACAAGAGGCGGTTAAAAGCTCATTTGCCGAAAAGGTGTTGATAATAACCGGAGGCCCCGGCACCGGTAAAACCACAATAATCAATTCAATACTACGGGTGTATAAACGTCTTGGGCTTAAGATATCACTGTGTGCACCAACCGGACGCGCATCAAAACGGATGTCTGAGGTGACACGCTCAGAGGCTAAGACAATTCACAGAATGCTTGACTTTAGCCCTAAGGAGGGCGCTTTTAAGAGAAACGAGAAGAACCCGCTTATTGCCGATTTACTTGTTGTTGATGAGGCCTCTATGGTGGACACAATGCTGATGTATCAGCTTTTGCGGGCATTACCTGTGGGGATAACGCTCATTCTTGTAGGGGATGTGGATCAGTTGCCATCGGTAGGGGCAGGCACAGTGCTAAAGGATATTATAGAGTCCAAAATTGTACACACAGTGATGCTTAACGAAATATTCCGGCAGTCTCAGACAAGCCTCATAGTGACAAACGCCCATAAGATAAACAAAGGTGAGGGACCAATTCTGGTCAGAGACCTCGACAAAGCTGGCGGTTTCTATTTCCTTGAGGAAAAGGATCCGGAAAAAATACTTGCAATCATACTGCACCTGAATAAGACGATTTTACCAGAGCGTTTTGATCTCGATACTCACAATGATATACAGATACTGACGGCAATGAACAAAGGACTTCTGGGAACCACAAACCTTAATGCCGAACTTCAAAACGCACTAAATCCTGAGGCCGCTGAACTACAGCGCATGGGCAAGACCCTTAGAGTGGGTGATAAGGTGATGCAAATAGTGAATAACTACGACAAAGAGGTATTTAACGGAGACATTGGCAGAATTAACGATATAAACGAAGAGCTTCAGGAGTTGAAAATCAATTTCTATGGCCGCCTCGTTACGTATGACTATAAGGAACTGGATGAGGTGTATTTAGCTTATGCTATTTCAATTCATAAATCACAAGGGAGCGAGTATCCTGCAGTTATAATTCCCATACACACGCAGCATTACATAATGCTTCAGCGAAATCTGATATACACGGCAGTAACCAGAGGCAAGCGCGTGGTGGTTTTAGTGGGTACAAAACAGGCTCTTTATATGGCAGTAAATAACGACAAAGAAAGAAAGCGATATAGCCGCCTTAAACAACGCCTTGTACAAGTCTCATCGTTGGATATTCCGGAGGCGATGTTTTCATATAAGAAGCAGTAAGAGCCAAGCAAAAAGTTACAATGATTATTGCAAAAGTAAACAAAATATTGTTAGCATAATTAGTGTAGTGGCAGAATAACCGTTTAAGGTTATTTAAAAACATTTATTTACAGGGTAAGCATTTAGGAGGTAGATGTGATTGATGCAAGGGATGGAGAACTTAGCCTAAAAGAGGCTGGAATGTATGTAAACAGTGGTTATGCTTATGCAAGAAGATTCCAACATGATAAAGCACTCACAGAGTTTGCCAAAGCTCTGGAAATAGACCCTGAAAACATTGATGCACATTACAACACAGGAACCTCGCTCTCTGCAAAGGGAAATTATGATAAGGCACTCGCATATCTTAATAAAACCTTAGAGATGAACCCTGAGGATGCCGATGCGTACTTTAACCGTGGAGTTACGTATGGTAAAAAGGGAGATTATTTCCATGCTGCCGCAGATTTTACAAAAGCTATTGAGATAGACCCTAATGACGCCGATGCGTATTATGTGCGCGGATATTGCCACTTCAACATGGGAGACCGTCAAGGGGCTAAGGCAGACCAGGTAAAGGCAGCACAGCTTGGACTTAAACTTGCTCAGGATTATTTAAAAAGTATTGGAATGAAGTGGTAAAAACAGTACAGAGGAGGGATACAAAGACAGATGTCTGAGGAACAGGATATTCAAAACGTTGAGAGAGAGGTCGACAGCTATAAGTCTAATGTGTCAACAGTGTTTAAGGCCACGCTTAACTGGGACAGAGATTTCATATTTGTAGGACGCACTCAGCGCGGCTACGAAATAGAGTTTGATGCTAACGTTCAGTGGGGCGCTCAGCCATCTGAGCCGTTTATGATGAGCCTTGGAGCGTGTACTGCCACTGATTGCGTGATGTTTCTGCAGAAAATGAAGGTTGAAATTGTAGCATTTAAAGTTGACATAACAGGCGTTAAGGCTGAAACCCCGCCTCAGTATTTTAAAGGATTTGATATTATGTTAAACATTACGGCTAAAAACATATCTGAAAAGAAGGTGCAGCGAGCCATTAACCTCTCTGTTGATAAGTACTGTGGAATATATCATTCCCTTAGAAAAGATGTTAAGCTTGATATAAAGTATCAGATTAATAACGTGGAATAAGCTTCTTTTCAATAAGCTTCTTTTCAAGTCAGCTAATTTTATATGGGAGGGTGCTGCAATATTTAGACATATATACGAAAAAAACAAACAAAAACCAGCCGGATTTCTACGAAAGAAGCCCCGGCGTATTGATGTAAACCTTCCTCTGGGAATACGAATAAATGGTATGGTTCGATTCGATGAGTCAAAATTTGTAATAAACTCTGACGTTTTAAAAGCACAATCCCCCGGCGGTGGAATTCACACTGTGGCCGCAGGAGAGAAGTTTATGATTGGCAGTCTGAAAATATACCGTTTCTATCTTGAGGAAAATGAAACTAAACAGCAGTCTGTCTTGCAAATCCCCGTATCAAATGATGAGATGGAGGGAATGGTGCTCTTTAGAATCATAGAGGAAATATACCCGCAGGATGAGGAGGAATGGGATTTCTGGCTAAATGAGGAAACAGGTTGCATTGGCAACAAGGATTTTAGAATCAGGGAGGAGGATGGCTCTGACACGTTGTACTATAGAATATGGGGAGATGACGAGAGATACGTTAAACCGATATTTTTCAGAAGTGTTATATCAACCGATTCGTATGGGCTAACCGGTATGAAAACAGAAAACATTGGGATGATCTATGGCAGAGAAATAACTGAAACACTGCAGGAATATCTGTTTATAGTTTATGAAAAACTGCTCGATGATGACGGACACACCGAGGAGGCAAAAATCATTCTCATGGCAGGCATTGACATAGGGCTTGCTGAAATAGACGTGTTGGTATAATAATCGCTACATTCACACACTGTATTACGTAAAAATTGCGGTGTTATGGGTTAACATCTATACGGATTTCAGACTTTGGAATGAGTATTTTAACTGTAGTACCCGCTCCCTCCGCACTTTCAAACTTTAATTCCCAGTCGTGTGCACGGACAATGTGTTTGACTATGGCAAGGCCAAGCCCGGTTCCCCCAAGCTCTCTTGACCGTGAAGGATCAACGCGGTAAAACCTTTCCCCAATACGGGTAAGACTCTTTTTAGGGATTCCCACCCCAGTGTCTTTAACGTAAAGGCAAAACCTGAAGGTATCCTCGTTAACGCCTATTTCTATAGTGCCGCTTTGAGTAAACTTTATAGCGTTGTCTATGAGATTAATCAGAACCTGCACCACTTTGTCTCTGTCTGCCACAAGCGATATGTTGCTGCTGGTAAATGCTGTTTTTATATTCAGGGATTTCTCTAACCCCTTCGCCCTGAGAGTTTCCACCACGGTGTCAACAACCTCTATAAGGTTTATGGCTTGCTTGTTTATTCGTATAACGCCTAACTCTATACTTGAGATGGTAAGCAGGTCCTCAACCAGCCTGTTTAGGCGTTCACTGTGAAAAACAATCGAGTTTAAAAACCTGACGGCATTCTTTTTATCCGTTAATGCGCCCTCGATAAGTGTTTCGGCAAATCCCTTTATGGCAGTAACAGGAGTCCTTATCTCGTGGGATACGTTTGCCACAAAGTCTTTTCTCATTGTCTCAAGTTTCTTTAGCTCAGTAATATCATGGAAAAGAACAACCACACCGGAGAGATCATTTTTTTTGTAGAATGGCGACATCCTGACCATAAGGTATTTTTCCCCGGGATGCTCAAGGAATATTTCCCCTGATTCACTTTTGTCAAACCTCTTAACATTCTCAAGCATGACATTTAAGTTAAAACTTCTTATTATCTCTATAAGTGTGCGGGAAACCGGAGTGCTCTTGTAGTCAAACATCTCTCGTGCCCTGTCATTTAAATAAACTACACCGTCACGATTGTCTATAATCAACAGAGCATCCGGAATGCTTTCCAGGATAGCATCCAGTTGGGAGCGCTCCTCCTCGGTCTGTTCTGATTTTCTCTTCAGGTTTTTTGTTATATTGTTTATAAACTGATACACCTCCGCCAGATCAGGGTAGTCCTCAAAATAGACTCTGTCCTCAAAACTCCCATGATAGACAATTTCAGAAAATAACTTGATCTCTTCAAGAAAACGTTTCTTTTTCCGGTAGTCCCTGTAAATAAAAATTACCGTTATACATGCCCCTATAAGCGTAAAAGCTATAAATGCGTAAGTTAGAATATACACTTTGAAATTGCTGTCATAAAGAGGGTTTTTTATGACAAACGTGGCAATCAGGTCAAACAGGCCTGAGGATACAGCCATAATGGTACAGATGGTTAAAATGCGCAGAGAAAGCCTTTTACCGGCTGTCATTATACGCTCTCCTTCAAATAAGAGCTAACACCTGTGCGGGTTTTTACACCGGAAAAGTTGCTGGTGTTGTCCATTACGGCTATCATTCTTTTCAACGCATATCCCCCCCTCTTTGCTCTATTAATGTAACATATTTAATGTGACATTTGTGTTATTTTTTCATTTCAATACTCCTTGACTTTTTTGCCATATTCTTTCTATACTTTGTCACAGCTTAAGAAAAATAAAAGCACAGGAACTATAGAGAAAGATAAAAATCAAATACTAAGGAGAACTGGAAAATGAGGAGACCTTTTATATCGGCCAACTGGAAGATGTATAAGACATCGGATGAGACGAGGGATTTTATAAGTGCATTTTTACCTGCTGTTAAATCGGTATCGGATGTTGACATAGTGCTGGCGCCGGCTTTTACCTCGCTGGCTGCTGCCGGTGAGCTTCTTAAGGGCACAAACGTGGACCTTTCGGCCCAGAATATGTATTTTGAGGCAGAGGGCGCTTATACGGGAGAAATTTCTGCTAAGATGATTCTCGATCTCGGCTGTAAGTATGTAATCCTTGGCCATTCGGAAAGACGCCAGTATTTTGGCGAAACAGATGAGTTCTTAAATAAGAAAGTTAAGGCAGCAAGGGCGGCAGGGCTCAGCGTTATATTTTGTATCGGTGAGACACTTGATGAAAGAAATGGCGGTAAGATGTTTGACGTTATAAAACGGCAGGTTGTGGATGGTCTTAAAGACGTTAATACAGACGGCCTTGTTATAGCGTACGAGCCGATATGGGCAATTGGCACAGGGGTAACAGCCACTCCGGATCAGGCTCAGGAGGCTCACAAGTTTGTGCGTGACCAGTTGAGGAATGTTTATGGCGGAAAGGCTGATGAGCTTAGAATACTCTATGGCGGCAGCGTTAAACCTGATAACGTAAAGGAGCTTATGGCAAAGCCCGACGTTGACGGCGCACTTGTGGGAGGCGCCAGCCTTAAGCCGGATAGCTTTGAAAAAATAGTGAAGTTCAGGTAACATACAGATGCATATACTCTTATTGATAGTTCATGTACTGGTTTGTGTGTTTTTGATTTTCGTTGTGCTGGTTCAGAGCTCAAAGGGTTCCCAGATGGGTGCGGCCTTTGGCGGCTCAAGCCAGACTATTTTTGGAGCAAGGGGTGCTGCCACTTTTCTTGCTAAGGCTACAACGACTACTGCCGTAATCTTTATGGTAACTGCGCTGTTGCTTGCAGTGTATGAAACAAGGAAAACATCCATTGTCACCGTGCCGCAGGCTGCCACAAAAAGTGCTCCGGCAAACTCCAATTTGCCGTTAAGCGGCGCTGGGGTTGCACCTAAGGATGAGCAAAATAAAAACCAGAGTAAGCCACCTCAGGCAGCACCATCAGGCAATACCTCTAAGCCTTAACTCACTGCTGCTTTGTCTAAATGCTAACACAGGAGGGCTTCAAAGCCCTCCTTATAAATAGGTAATCTCAATTGTGGTCTTACTTGTTGACAAAGATAACGAACGGCTTGCAGCCACAAACATCACGCTTTCCAGCGCAGGATATACCGTTGTAACCGCATCTGATGTTGTTTCCGCTCTGAGCCGGGTTCAACAAGCATATCCTTCTGTGATTTTATTTGATGAGGCGCTCTTAGATTCCGGAGGGTTAGAGTTTATCGGTATCTTAAAGAAGCACTACGGAGGCCATGTGGCTTTTATAGTTTTAACCTCTGGCACTAATGATGCCGGTTTGAGTAAACTATCTGATTTTGGTATAAACTCTTTTCTTACTAAACCTATCTCATCACTTCAGTTACTTGGCCTTGTGAGGCTTAACTTAGACCTGATACAAAAAGACCGCCTCATACTTGCACTTGAGTCATCTGACACGGTACAAATCAAAGAGACGAAAGACTCGTTAAATGTTATACAAAAGGCTATAGATATAATTCAGGTGGGTGTTATGATTATAGATACCGACATGAGAATAAAGTATGTAAACCATACGCAATCCGCCATGTTGAGCACCAGCCCTGAGATGATGAAAGGCAAGTATTTGTATGATTTTATGCCTCTGCAGTACTGCGCATACACAGACGAAAAAGTACACAGAAGCGAACAGATAATCTTCAATAATGAGGGCGGCTTCATTCACATTCAACTTGTGTCAGATATGGTTTTGGATGACAGAGATAAACCTATCGCCTATGTCTATTGCTGTATGGATATTACTGAAATCAAGGAATTGGAAAAAGAACTGTTTGATTATAGCGAACAGCTACAAATTATGGTAAATGAGCGAACAGCAGAACTTCTGGCATCAAACAAAGCACTTAAGGCATCATTAGAGGAAAAAGAGATCCTCTTAAAAGAAGTTCATCACAGAGTCAGAAATAACCTTCAAATCATATCAAGCATGATAAATCTAAGCGTATCAAATGTAACCGACCCTCAATCCCTCTCTGTACTAAAGAGCAGCTACTCAAGAGTCAAGGCAATGACCCTTTTGCACGACAGACTCTCCGAGTCAGCAGACATGGCCTCAGTAGATGTTGCAAGCTACATCGATTCCCTAAGCGGTGAGCTTATTTCAACCTACGGAGTTTCTCAACCTGATTTGATAGTAAACACAGACATCGGCTCACTCAACATTAACATCATGATGCAGTGCGCACTGATTCTAAATGAGCTTATCTCTAACTCACTACGGCATGCTTTTTCTAAAGGCGACCGCGGCGAGATTGTAATTACCTTTAACAAACAAGAGGATGACAGTTATATCCTAATCGTAAGCGATAACGGCTGTGGTTTTAAAGCCACTCCATCAGAGAGTGATTCCTACTCAGGCCTTCAACTTGTTGGTGACATTGTAAAGATGAAACTAAAGGGTTTGATTACTGCTAACACATCACTGGGAACTAATTTTACAATAACGTTTAGAGATGTCGGGGGACGGTACCACAATAAGGTGTAATTAATAATTTTATTCAACGGTTACACTTTTTGCAAGGTTTCTCGGCTGATCCACATCGCAGCCCCTGATTACCGCTATATGATATGCAAGGAGCTGTAAGGGAGCTGTCATAAGCACCGGGTTTAAGTAGATGTTTGAAAACGGCACAGATATGAAATGATTAGCCATAGCTTTAACATAAACGTCATCGTGGTTAGAGACAACAATTGTTGTTCCGCCCCGGGATTTAACCTCCTCGATATTGCTTAGGACTTTTTCATATAGCACATCCTTTGACAAAAGGATAACCACAGGCAATCCGTCATCAATAAGAGCAATCGGCCCGTGTTTCATCTCACCTGCCGGGTAGCCCTCGGCATGAATGTAGGAAATCTCTTTGAGTTTTAGTGCGCCCTCAAGAGCAATTGGATACAGAATGCCCCGTCCAAGGAAAAGAAAGTCATTTGCCTTATGAAGTGTGCGGGCAAGTTTCTCTATTTCGCTATCCATCAGAAGAATGTGTTCAAACAGAGCGGGAAGGTGCAGCAAATCCTTTATAAGGTTTGGTGTTTCGCTGTGCTCTGAGGCAAGAGCAAGAGCAAAAAGGTACAATGAAACCAACTGCGTTACAAAAGCCTTAGTTGAGGCAACCCCAATTTCAGGGCCCGAATGAGTATAAAACACGTGAGCAGACTCACGGGATGCTGTACTGCCAACCACGTTACAAATAGTTAGAGTAGCTGCCCCGCACTTTTTAGCCTCTCTGAGAGCAGCAAGCGTATCTGCTGTTTCTCCAGACTGAGTTATGGAAATAAACAAATCCCCCTTACCTATTATCGGCTTTCGATACCTGAACTCCGAGGATATATCAACCTCTACAGGAACTCTGGCAAGGGATTCAATCATATACTTGCCGCAAAGGCCGGCATGCCACGATGTGCCGCAAGCGCTTATAAACACCTTCTTTATGTGTTTCAACTCCGAGGCAGTAAGCCCAAACTCGTACAGATTAACCTCGGCGCGTTCTGAGTTAACTCTGCCTGTGATGGTATCGGCTATGGCACGGGGCTGCTCAAATATCTCCTTAAGCATAAAATGTTTGTAGCCGCCTTTTTCAGCCATTGCCGAGCTCCATGTGATTTTTATCGGATCTCTGTGGATGGGGATGCCGTCAAAGCTTAAGATCTCAGCTCCGTCTTTGGTTAAAATAGCCAACTCGCCGTCCTCCATAAATACGACATCGCGAGTACTGGTTAAAAAAGCCGGCACATCAGAAGCTGAAAAGTACTCACCCTCACCCAGCCCTATAACAAGTGGGCTGTCTTTGCGGGCACAGACAATTTTTCCCGGCTCTCGTTCACTGAGCACATTTAGCGCATATGAGCCGTTTAACCGTTTCACGGACTGTCTTACGGCATCCTCAAGTGGCACACCCTCTTTGTAGTAATCGTTTATTATGTGGCAGATCACCTCTGTATCGGTGTCGGATTTAAACTCTTTCCCCTTTGAAAGGAGTTCCTGCTTAAGCTCTATGAAGTTTTCTATGATTCCGTTATGCACTATTGCAATAGGGCCAACTCTGTGGGGATGAGCATTGTGCTCGGTAGGGGAGCCATGTGTTGCCCATCTGGTATGCCCAATACCCGTAAAACTTTTAGGTTTTGACTGATTTACCTTATTAAGAAGCTCGTTTATTTTCCCCTTACACCGCACTATGTCCATCTTGTTATCGTTATTTATAAAGGCAATTCCGGCTGAGTCATATCCCCTGTATTCTAGCTTTTTAAGGCCATCCAGAATCAAACTGACAGCGTTATTTTTTCCAACATATCCTATTATTCCACACATTAGGTGTTACTCCTTTTTAGCCGGTTGTTTTCTTAAAGTCCAGTTGTCAATGTGTTGTTGTTTAGCACGAGCTACGGCAAGTGCATCCTCAGGGACATCCTTTGTAATAGTGGATCCAGCGGCAATAACGGCGTTTTTGTTTATTGTCACGGGGGCTACAAGCTGAGTGCCGCTCCCTACAAAAACCCCGTCTTTTATCACTGTCTTGTGCTTTTTTATGCCGTCGTAGTTGCAAGTTATCGTGCCTGCCCCTACGTTTATATCTTTGCCAAGCTCGGAATCCCCTATGTATGTCAGATGAGATGCTTTGGAGTTATAGCCAATAGTGGAGTTTTTAACCTCTACAAAATTTCCGATTTTACCCTTTGGGCCTATCGTTGAGCCAGGCCTTATATGGGCAAACGGCCCTATTGCAGAACCAGTCAGAATTTTTGAGTCTTCAATTAAAGTTGAATCTTTAATCACAACATCGTCTTCTAACACAACATCTATTAGTCTTGTACCGGGATAAATCGTGCAATTTGACCCTATATTGGTATTTCCCTCAAGCACCACGTTTGGGTAGATAAACGTGTCTTTACCTATGGTAACATCAGGCGATATAAACACAGAATCTGGATCCATAATGGTAACACCGTTGTTTAGCAAATACTCGGCAATATCTTTCTGAAGCACCCTCTGAGCGGCTAAAAGTTCCTGCCGTGAGTTGATTCCCCAAAATTCCTTTTCGTCTGCGGCCTTAAGGGCTTCTGTCTTAAACCCCTCCTTTATGGATAGCTCCACTATGTCAGTTAAATAGAATTCGCCGTTTTTTTCATTTCTCCTGATGTTTTCAATAAGCGGCAACACACTGGCACTTATCACGTAAAAACCGCTGTTTACCTCAGTGATTTTCTTAACCTCATTGGATGTATCGCTTAGCTCAACAATCCGGCTGATTTCATTATTAATCCGTAGTATTCGGCCATAAGCGCCCGGAACAGACGCATTAAATGTAACAACGGTAAGAGCGTTTTCGTTTTGTAAATGGAAATCAACAACATTTTCCAAAGTTTTACTTTTAATAAGAGGCGTATCTCCGGTAACTACTAAGATGAGATCATATGAGTCTTTTATCACGCTGAGAGCCGATTTCAGAGCATCTGCCGTACCAAGTGGTTTTTCCTGATAAGCGAACTCCACAGAATCTTTTTTTATAAAATCTTTCACTGTTTCTGTGAGGCGAGAAATGACAATCACTGTTTTTTCAATATCAGATATTTCAGAAAGACAATCCGCCGTATAACAAATCATGGGTTTACCCAAAATTCTGTGAAGAACTTTTGGCAGTGAGGAATGCATCCTCTTTCCAAGGCCAGCAGCCAAAATTACGCTGCATATTTTCTTATTTTCCATTACTTTCCTTAAAAGTGTATGTTTATTGTCTTGTTCTTGTCAGATTTCATTACGTTTTGCTTGACTCAGAATTATTTAGCGTAAGTTCAGATGATTTCAACTGCCGGAAAGCCTCGCTTGCATACTCCGTCTGCTGTGGGGAAATGCCTCGGCATCAAGTTCGGCCTTTGCCCACTGAGCGACGTCTGGTGTTAATTCAACTTTCACAACGACACATCCTTTCAAATGAGAATATACTATTTTATCATAAATAGTATAGCGAAACCAACACGTCGAATTGCCTCAATGCTTTTGGTATAAACCCTGCAGTTTCCAACGCCATTGTATTACTGTTTTAAGTTAAGACAGTAAAGTGTTTAAGCTCATTAATCACGTTCATCTGTGGTTTAATCCCTCTTATGGTGGAATATTTTTACCATCAACATCCAAAGTATTCACTTAACCACCACGGCTACTGCTTTGAAAGAATGTCCAACAATTCCTCAAAAGATTTCTTGTCTGAATAGTTCGCCCTTTTTATATCATATAGCAATTCAGGAATATCCTTCTCATCGCAATCCTCCAGCATTAAGATGAAAACTTTTTTGCCTGTTGGATTTTTAATATTTTTGCGTAGAGTTGCCCCATATTCTGCCTGAACCCAATTTGACTTTACAGAACTTTTACTCATACAAACCAGCATGTGTTTACTATTGCGCAAGCCATACTCTATATTATTTATTGTACGTTCACCATATATTATTTGCTCATGGTCAATCCAATAGGATATTCCTCTTTTTTTGAGATGATGCAGTAACTTCTTGCTAATAGAACTCTTATCTACTGATGAGTAACTTATAAAAACGTCATAACTAATATCTCTTATTTGTTCAAAAAGATTTTTTATTAGTACAGTTGTGACTGATTTTCTACATTCAACTATAGTTTTACCTTTATTCTCTGCCTTAATAAGGTAACTATAATCATAGGTCTCGGTACAGTTTTTCTCACAGTTACACGGTATTATTAATTTAGGATTTATCCCCTTTGTCTTTTCATGGATGCGATCAAAATGTTCCCTGATGACGCCGATAAGCTCGCGCTTGTTATCGCCGCTGACTGTTATTTCTACTTTTTGTGCAACTGGGTCGGCTTTTATATAAGCATTTGTTTTAAGGCCGTCAGAAATTTTCTCTAATATAGTTCCGTTACGCCAGCACAAATAATTGTTTTCATTATCTCGTTTAATTAATTTGTGTGCTCTTACAATGAACCTTGGGATGACGCTTTTTGGCAAAAACTCGTATTCATAAATAATTTTCGTGCCAATACTTAAATCATAGTCGGCATCAACGCTTTCCTTTGTTAAAGCGCTTGCTATTACATGATTTTTAGTATCATCCATCTGAAATGACAGTTCAAAATTTTTCATTAAACTAAGAAGCGTTGCATATTTTGACTGAGGATAAACATTTAAATCTTTCCATATTTCAGGCAAATCTTTTTCTTGTAAAATACCTTTTCGTTCCAGCACTGCTCTTGACGAGACAATCTTATACACCGCATTAGTTCCCCATGAAGGTTTAATAATTATCGTATTACGCAACGTTAAATCATCCTTGAAATGTAAAAATACGCCTAAATCATGAAGATATTCATCAAGCACCTTTTCGCCTCTTTCTTCAATCCCGTTATTTTTACAAACCGTTTGAAATTCCAAATAATCTATTTGTTTTCTTGAATCATTTTCAAATTGCTTTCTGATTTTTATCCAGGGCTCTGGCCACGGCGTACCCATGTGTGATAAATCGGCGGCTATTTCAGCTATATTGGCTTTTAGTTTATCGAAGCTATCGTAGCCCTTATCAGGCTCCTTACAACTTACACGATAAAATCCCTGAATTATATCAGGGAATTTATCTTTTAAATCTTTTAAATTAATATCACCTGCGTATTCATCGTATTTATTAAGAACCAAAATAACCGGACTACCCTCACCAAATACCTTAATGGTATTAAGCCAGTGTTCAATCCTGCCGAATTCGTCTTCTTGCCTTGCATCCCACACAAGCATATAAACAGAGCGCTTTGTCAGGAAAAACTGATGGGTTGCGTGATATATCTCCTGCCCGCCGAAATCCCATACGTTTAGCTTTATAACTATGTTATTTTGAGTTTTCAGAGTTAAAGGTTTTATTTCTATTCCTTCTGTGGATTCCTGGGTTTCCGAAAAAGTATCGTCAATTAATCGTTTTAAAATACTTGTCTTTCCAACGCCACCTTGACCGACAATTAATAGCTTTGCCTCGTATAGTTCTGTTATTTCTGGTTTTTGTTCTTTTGATTTTGTTTTTTTTGTTTCTTGTTCTTTTAATAAAGCAAAATACTCCTTTATCGCATCAATGCCCTTTGTTGCTATTTCTATAGGCGGGATTAGAAGGGGGTTTTTTTGGACATCAAAATATGTTACCTTTGTAAGGTTTGCTATTTCAGGCGGAAGGTGCGTTAGTTGGTTGTCACTAATAGCAAGTTCTTTCAACTTAGTGAGTTTTCCAATCTCAGATGGAAGCTGATTTAGTTGGTTGTTATGAATATGAAGTTTTTGTAAGTTAGTGAGTTTTTTTATCTCAGGTGGAAGGTGCGTTAGTTGGTTTATACGAATAAAAAGTGTTTGCAGTTTAGTAAGTTTTCCAATCTCAGGCGGGAGCTGAATTAGTTGGTTATTATGTATAAAAAGTGTTTGCAGTTTGGTAAGGTTTCCAATCTCAGGCGGGAGCAGCGTTAGTTGGTTATTATTTATAGCAAGCGATTGTAAGTTAGTGAGTTTTCCAATCTCAGGCGGGAGACTTTCAAGTCGGTTTCTACTAATAGCAAGTTCTTTCAACCCGGTGAGTTTTCCAATCTCAGATGGAAGGTGCGTTAGTTGGTTGTTAGAAATATCAAGTTTTTGTAAGTTAGTTAGTTTTCCAATCTCAGGCGGGAGGGTTGTGATTTCTTTGTATGGTAAGAGTAACGAGCTTAAATTGCATTGATGCGCTTTATTGATTTCTTTTAATAATTCTTCTTCATCCATTTTAAGCAAGCTCCTCGTGTATTGTTCTAATTAGTCCTGTTAATGTGCAGTCATAGCAAAACCAACACAGTCTGCCATGCTATGATTAATGTTTTCCACTGGTTTATTGTACAAAATATATGATTTTTTTACAATGATTCAAATTGAGAACAAATGCTTCTCCAACGGGAAGAACCTATTGTCTTAACTCGACACGCATCTTCACCTCTATGATTTTGTTGTCTCTGAGGAGCTTTATAGAAACGTAGTCGTTAGTTTTTTTCGCAGAAAGTATTTTCATTACGTCTTGCATGTAGGCTACCTTTACGCCATTAACCTCAAGTATGACATCGCCTCCAAGATAAATATCAGTACCGCTTACGCTTACAGGATTATTGCCGCCTCTGATACCAGCTTTAAACGCAGGGCTTCCGGTAACAACCTCAGAAACCAGTATTCCCCTGTTTACAGGTAATCCTATGGCTTTGGCAAGGTTTTCCCAAAGCGGCAGCCCAACTATACCCATCCACGGCTTTCGTGTCCTGCCGTACTTTATAAGGTCTGGGATAACGCTCTTGGCCGTGTTAATAGGGATTGCAAACCCTATGCCAATATTTCCCCCTGAGGGAGTAAATATAGCCGAGTTTATACCTATCATTTTCCCCTCTGTATCAAGAAGAGGGCCGCCGGAGTTTCCGGGATTTATTGGAGCATCTGTTTGAATAACATCCTCGATAACTCTGCCATGCTCTGTGGTCAGCGGCCTGCCTGTTGCGCTTATAATGCCTGCAGTCAGAGTGGAATTTAACCCAAATGGATTCCCTATAGCAAAGACCTTTTGTCCCACCTGAAGTCCTTCTGAGTTTCCAAATTCAAGAGCCTTAAAGGAACCGTGTTTTTCAGCTATAATTTTTATTATGGCAATGTCACTGTCTGGGTCAGCGCCGATAAACTTAGCCCTGAACTTCTTGCCGTCATTCATTACTATAGTTATTTCCGATGTATCCTCAACAACGTGGAAATTGGTAACTACGTAACCGTCCTGAGTTATTATTGAACCGGAACCGGAGCCCTTTTGTGGATAAACTGAAAAGAAATCCCTCATCAGTGTGGTTGTGGTTATGTTTACAACAGAGGGACTGGCATTTTTAAAGACAGAGATATTTATCTCCTCTTCAGGGGTCAGCTTTGCCCCTAAGGCAGCAGCAGAGGATAAAAGAACTAAAATAATAATCGGAATAATAAGCCTTTTCATTATTGAGCGTTAGTTACAGAGTTGCCTCATTTCAGGACGCATCCGTAAGAACAAAATCCTCCGGCACGTCAAAATTAGCGTAAACATTTTGTACGTCCTCAAGCTCATCGAGAGCATCCATTAGATTTAGCAGTTTCCCGGCTGTTGCGTTATCCACAGAAATATTGTTATCCGGAATCATGGTAATTTCAGACGATGAGACGGCAATACCGGAATTTATGAGAGCTGTTCTCACTGTCTCTAAGACGTCAGGGGCAGTTATTATTTCATAGTGTTCATCCTCGGGGTCATTTTTCAAATCCTCAGCCCCGGCATCAAGCACCACGGCCATGAGCTGATCCTCGGAGGCTGCCTTTTTATCAACCACTATGGTACCTTTTTTTGAAAACATCCAGGCCACACACCCTGACTCTCCCAGATTGCCGCCGCTTTTCGTAAGAAGTCTTCTGATTTCGGCTACCGTTCTGTTTCTGTTATCTGTCATAACCTCAATTAGGATAGCAACACCAGCAATTCCATATCCCTCATACATAATCTCCTCGTACATGGCTCCAGGCAGCTCTCCGGTTCCTTTTTGTATTGCTCTTTTTACGTTTTCGTAAGGCATATTGTATTCTTTTGCCTTTTCAATAGCAGTGCGCAGTCGGGCATTACCTTCAAGGTCGCCGCCTGCAGTCCTTGCCGCTACGGTTATCTCCTTTACGACTTTAGAAAAAACCTTTCCTCTTTTAGAATCAGTTGTTGCCTTTTTTCTTTTTATCTGAGACCATTTTGAATGACCTGACATGATACCCCCGATTTTAAAATATCAACGCATACAATATAATTATAATATATATTAAACGAATAATTCATTAATTTTTTATTGCGTTATAGTAATTCAGAACTTTTAAGCAGAAATTCAAGCAAGTGTTTAATGTCATTCTTAATTTCTGGTAATTCCTCTTTAACAGCAAGCCAGACCATATCCAGTTTGACGCCGAAGTACAGATGAACAACCTTATCCCTCATACCTGACATGTCCTTCCATGGGATAGTTCTAAATTTATTTCTTATCGGTTTTGGAATATGTTTTGCTGCCTCGCCAATAATTTCAATGCACTTTATAACAGCATAAATTGTGCGGTCATCCTCAACGAAACTCTCATAACTCATACTGCGAACAAACTCTTCGGCTTTCTCTATAGACTCCAGTATATCCTTTGCAAACAAAGATATATCACGATTCAAATATAAACTACCTCATTTATTATTCTTTCTTTAAGCTCAGCTCTGATACCTTCTTTCGATACAAGGTCAACTTTTACCTGTAAGAGGTCAGACAGCAGGTTTTCTATGTGTACAAATCTCAAGAGCCCCATTGGCTCCCCTATTTCAACAAGAATGTCCACATCGCTTCTTATCTTTTGCTCTCCTCGAACATAAGAGCCAAATATGCCTATCTTTGTTATTTTGTATTTTCCCCGTAACTCTTCTCTGTGACTGTTAAGAATTTCTTTTATTTCATCAAGCGATTTGTTCAACGTTTGAAGTCCCTCTTCAAGAACATATCATGGTTTGTTTGTATTCAGCAATACACACGGAATAAACATTTTCCTTATTAAAAGTTCGCCTTCAATTCTTGCTGCTACTTTTAAAATATCAACGCACACACGTAAATAAAGGAACAGGGGTGAAGCTCCCCAAGCGTAACGGAGCGCCCCTAACCCCCTAAGACATTCCCTTACTGTCTTATCACAAGCCTATTTAAGACCTAACTCAGCAGCCGCAGCCTTTAAGTCAGCTTCATTTGCCTTAGCAGCATTCATCATAGGACTTTTGGAATCCTTAGCAGCCTTAACAAAAGCATCAGCAGTTTTCAATTTCTCCACCAATTTTGCCTTATCAGGGGCTACTTTGCCATTGTGACAGCCCTGGCACTTCTCAAAACCTGCCATTGCAACTGTTGAAAATGCAAACACCAATACTACTACAAATACCACAACTTTCTTCATCAAACTATCCTCCACTTAAGTTTTTTAAAAACAATTCCTGCTCACTACATAGCTAAGCAAGAAAATCAAGCAACAATTCTGCCAAGCCTCTCTATGGCTCTATCACATACGTATAATTTTCAATAACGGTGTTAACCAACAGCCGTTCACACATATCCTTAACCTGTTCATGAGCGGCCTCAACTGAGGCACAATCCAAAGCAATCTCAACATACTTGCCGACACGAACATCGGTCAATCCTTTGAATCCCAGATTATTAAGACCCTGAAGCACGGCCTTACCCTGTGGGTCGAGAATCTCCTGTCTATGCTTTATGTAAACTTTTGCTTTCATCTGTTGCTTTTACCTTTTCCTTGTGGCGTTTCACCGGAGAAGTGTCATTTTCGAGCAATTTGTCTATTTCATCGGTTTCAATTTCAATTTTACTAAACAACGACCTTAACTTATAAAGCTCATCTGTTATACTTATTGATGCAAGGATTGATGCTTTAAGTGACTGAGTGCCGGGAGCCGCTGCCATTACCTCGCTAATTTTGGTATCAACGTAGGTGGCCAGACTTTTCATATACTCCTCAGACTCCTCACCCTTCAGTATATAGTTTTGGCCAAGTATCGTTACCTCTGCGCTGCCCATTCCCTTATATCTCTAAGTGGTCTAACTCACCAAGGATTGCCTCTATCTGTTCTGCAACAGAGGACTGTTCATTTGACATTTTCTCTACCTCGCCGCTCTTTGCTGCAAGCTGCGCCCTGAGTTTATCAGCCTCATCGTGTGTCTCTTTAAGCTCGGTCTCAAGAGTGCCGCATTTTGCTAACAGATTCTCTTTTTCTCTTAGCAGAGTATCATTTTCTGCCTTTAGTCCCTTAGCCTTTTCTATTACCGCCGATATCTTATCTTCCAGATTTTTAAGTTTATCCAAAACAAAACCCCCCCATACTTTATGTATTAAATGTCCGTACACATTGCCAGATAAATACGAACCCTCAATAGGATAACAAATACACTTAACTAATGTAAACTGCAATCAGCAACAAATTTTAAAGACTCCGCTGTTGGCTCTAACCGTCTTGCATACTGATAGTAAGTCTTGAGGACGCGCTTTACATAATTTCTTGTTTCATTATACGGGATATCCTCGATAAACTCATCAATTGATTTATAATCTCCGCTTGCAAGCCACCTCTTAACCACATCCTCACCTGCATTATAGGAGGCCAGCACAACAGGTACACAAGATGCCTCCCTGTATAGTGAACCAATATAGCAAGCGCCTATGGTTATATTCTTCTTTATATTAAAAATATCTTTTTCGTTGTCAATCTCCTCCTCTGCCAGCTTACCGTACCGGGAGGCAGTCTGAGGCATTAGCTGCATGAGCCCTATTGCCCCTGCCGGAGAGAAAGCATCATCCTGAAAACGGCTTTCCTCTCTCATTACAGAAAGAACCAGCAGCGGATTCGCTGTAAACCTTCCGGCAGCGCCAGCCACTATGTCCTGATAAGCATAAGGATATAAGAGACTGTGAAGATGGCTACTGTCTTTGAGTTTGCCTGCAATGTTTAGCGAGTGGTAGTAGGCTTGTGCCGCATTAAGCATCAGAGCGGCTCTTAGAGCGGCATCCCCTGTGAATTTCTTTGTGTTTTTTATTATGTAGAGGCTTTCCATTCTTATTGCATCGTCTATTTTAAGTTCAAGCAATATAGAGAGTCGCTTAAGCTGGGTGTCGCCGCCAAAGTCAGCGCTTTCCTCTGAGTGTTCATAATCGCTTGCTGAGCTTACTGAAAGAGGAGCTCTGCCCAGTCTGTAGAGGGCAAGAAGTGAATAGAAATCCCCAAGAGAGGTCAATCTGGCGTATAGCGCACGAGCAGGTTTTCCCATGTTTTCAGCAGAGCGTGCCATCCAGTAAAGGTACTGGCGGTTGCCAAAGGATTTGTGGAGTGATTCAAAGGTATCATATGCCCTTTGATAGTTGCCGATTAGGTAGTAAGTCCAGCCGATATGCCATCTGGCCTCCTCCTTATTAAAACGGTTTTCCTTAAGAGTGTTAAAAATAGAAAGTGCTTTCTCAATGTTTCCGGCTCTTCTGAAATAGAGCCCGCTGATAAGTATAAGCTCGGCGGCACGTTCACTTTTATCGGCATTCATGTGCTGCACTTTTTCGTGAAATTCGTCAAACTTACCGGCTCTGTAAAGTGCCCTTGCGCTGGTATAAATGTCTCCGGTACGTTCCAAATAGATGGCAGCCTCGTCGTATTTTTTTTGTCTGAAAAGAGCAGTGGCAAGGTTTGATGTAATAGTGCCATAAAGCGAGGGTGGGGCTTTTTCCCGGGCTTCTCTTAGCTCAGTTTCCGCCTCCTCATACTTATGCCGCTTCATCAGATTCCTTGCACGCTCCACTTTGGTTTCACTGCTTAGTTTATGAATGTCTATAAAAGCAGCAGCCTCTTTTGATACACTGCCGCCGTTTATGTATATTTTTGTAAATTCCTTGTACGCGTCCCATTCATAGGCTTGCGCTTTGAGAAGTTTAGCGTAAGATATTCTCATTGCATCATCCCCCGGGTAGCTGTTTAAGTATTTTGAGTAAAGAACAAGAGCCGTGCCGGGGTGCTCCTTTTCCTCGATTTTGATTTCAAGCAAGAGAGCGGCTTTAAGCACAGGTGAGTTTCTGTAATCAATCTTTATAGCACTGATGTCTTTAAGTGCCCTTTCATTTTCACCGAGAGCCGTTAATGCCCTTGCCCTCCACAGATAGCCGTAGTCGGAAAGCTGATTTGGGATATCCAAAAATTGGTCAAGGTTTTTTACACTTTTTTCATACTCTTTGTTATCCAAAGCAATGCGTCCGCTTTTGAGGTATTCATACACACTATCATACGCTGATACATCAGTGCTTGATAAAAATAAAAACACAGTTAGAAAAACAAAAAATTTCCTCATCTAAAGCAGCCCCCTGTTTTTAGCAAAATCTATAACTTTATCAAAGGCAGCCGCTCCATCAGCGCCTGTGTTTTCTGTGTAATTATTAACATAAAGTGCAATGTGGCCAGAAATAACCTTGTCATCCATCTCGGCGGCATGGGACCTAATGTAATTAAGGGTCTCAACAGGATGGGCTTTGGCATACAGAACTGACTGCAGTATAAACTGCTCAATCTTAGAGATTGTGCGCTCTCCGAGTGACTTCTTTGCAATGATACAGCCCAGAGGGACAGGCAGTGCGGTCTCTTTTTCCCACCACATACCCAGGTCAATAACCTCCGTAAGGCCATACGTGTGATACGTAAACCTGCACTCATGTATTATAACGCCGGCATCGGCTGTGCCATCTCTTACGGCTGCCATGATGTCATTAAAGGGCAGCACTATAATCTGGTCATCGCTTATTTCTGGTTCAAAGAGGCGGGTCAAAAGATACGCAGTGGTCAGCTTTCCCGGGACAGCGATTTTTTTTCCTTTAAGTTCATGGGGTGCAATGCTTTTTTTTGAAACAATTAAGGGGCCACAGGAGCGGCCCATTGCTCCTCCGGTTTTTAATAACGCATAGTGTTCTCTTACCTTTAAATAGGCATAGAAGGAGACCTTTGTAACGTCCAGAGATTCACTAAGTGCCATGGCGTTAAGTGTTTCGACATCATATATTTGTGCCTGAGCGAAGGAAATATCTCCAGTTTCAATAAGGCCGTGGGTAAGGGCGTAGAAAATGTACGTATCGTTTGGGCACGGTGAAAATCCTAATGAAAATTTAAGCATCTACTTTTGAAACAATCCTCATCCCGGAGGCCAGTGCATAGGACGGCCACCAAGCAGGTGCAGATGAATGTGAAAGACACTCTGTCCGGCATCTCTGTTACAGTTTATAACCATACGAAAGCCGTTTTGCGCTATTTTTTTGTCCTGGGCGATTTTATTAGCAACTGCAATCATGTGTCCGGTAAGGGCAGCGTCATCTGCCGTAAGTTCAAGAGTAGTAGCGATGTGTTTGTGAGGGATTATAAGAATGTGGACAGGAGCCTGCGGGTTTACGTCTTCAAAAGCTACGACCTGTTTGTCTTCATAGACGATTTTTGCCTGTATTTCTTTCCTTGCTATCTTACAAAACAAACAATCCATACACAATCCTCCTTCTTCTGAAAATATAACACAACCGGTTGGAGATTTGAAACAGAATTTTTATTCTAATTCACAGATGGTGTTGATTTATCGTTATGTACTGGCCCCCTAGTTCCACTATTTAATTTATTTAATTATCCTGAATTATTATTGGCATTAGTGGTATAATAAGAACCGGTTAGTTGCTGCAGCCTTAAGTAAGGAGTGAAAAAAAGGAGAAACATAACAATGTTGAGGGATATTTTTATTAGCATACTTCGTGTTGGTGCAGTTGTACTGATAGTTTTTCTTTTTTTTGACGGATATGAGAAATACCGTAACATTTCACTCTATATATCTCTGATATCATGGTTTTTGCTGTCGCTGGCTACTTTCACTTTAGGTTTTAAGTGGAAAAACATAGCATTTGTTTCTCTGATTTTACTGATGTTTTCTGCAATAATCTCATCCTCTTTATCAGGAAACACTCCAGCAGCTAAGTTGTTACTGCCTCTTTACACCATGTACCTGATGCCTGTTATTCTCTATGCAATAGTGGCCGCTGCCTTTAATGGAATGGATAAGGCGAAATTGCTTTGCACATTTTTAGCACTTCTTGGCGTAGTGCGCATGTTTTATACAGTGTTTGTCTCCGGCTCTGCAATTGGCGTCTCTACACCAATTGATAATGAAACTGCAAAAAACCTGTCCATTACTGCCACGTTTCTTATCCCGTTTATGTTTGCCCAGTATGCCGAGGGGAAGGGGATAAGAGGGGTTCTGTGGTTTATTATTGCTATCTTGTCCTTTGCCGGGTTACTGTTTGTTGGGGTAAGAGCGTCGTGGGTTGCTGTTTTTTTTGTAGGTTTTATATGGACAGTTTTTTTGAGAGAAAAGCGGTTTTTCTCTGTCAAACTAATCATTATATCTGCTATCGTTGTTCTTATTATGTTTAGGTTTTACCCTGCGCAATTTAATCACGTAAGAGAACATATTGTTGAAAAAACCACTATCTCCATGAGACTCTCTGCGTGGAAAACCACCGTGGATATTTCCAGAGACAGTCTGATTACAGGGCATGGACTTGACACTGCTCTGATGCGCGATAAATTTGTGAAGTTTGCCACAGCCACTGGTGTTTCACCACTTCTGCCAAAGCAGTGGCCTGATAATGTGTTTCTGTCAATTTTATATATGCAAGGTGCTGTCGGGCTATTCTTTTTTGCTGTTGCACTGTTTTATACGATAATTCACCTCCTTACAATTAAATCCGATGTTATCGGCACTCCAAACTTTACTGCCATTGCCATTCTGTCAGCTATTGTTGCCGAAATTGTAATGCGTGTTTTCTTTTTTGATGGAAACATCATAAATTTAAGCATACTTCTTGCCATGGCAGGCTCTGTCAGTAATAAAGCTTCAATATCGGAATGACAATTTTTTATCCTGTACCTGAAAGGCTAAACGGGACACAGGCAAGGTTCATACAAATTGTAAACACAGCTTATGCACTCTCAAAAAAGGGTGTTAATGTTAAACTTATAAGCGGTAAAATTCCCGGCCTCAACCAAGCCGATGTGTTAAGCAGCTTTGGTATAACCCCAACCGGCAGCTTAGAGCTTGTGTTTCTCCCAATTATAAGAAAATCGTGGTTTTTATCTATCTCCATATCGGCGCTATTTTATTTAACCCTGGCCTGCTACCTGTTAAGGCGTAAAGGGAGCAACCGGGTTATCGTAGTAAGACACCCAAAGTTAGCCGGGTTTTTATTGACTTTTAAGGGACTGTTTAAAATGCCTGTCGTTTTTGAAGCTCATGAGATTTTTCATCTGAGTACAGAAAAATTGTCCGCAAAAGCTGCTCTGAAACGTCTTGAGGCGAAAATATACAGTAAATCAGATGCGATCATTACAATATCAGACAAACTGAGGGATGATATTAACTCGATTTTTGACTTTACCGGCAACCCCTGCCACACTGTGCCCGATGCGGTAAGGGACGATTTCTTTTTGTCTGAAACGGATGCTGTGAGGCGTTCATTTCTTTTTTATTCCGGTTCTTTGTATAAATGGAAGGGGGTTGATCTGTTAATAGAGGCGTTGATGCACCTGCCTGATGAAACACTGGTTATAGCAGGAGGGGGCGGGCGTCTCGATGAGCTTAAGCGGTTTGTGAAACTTCTTGGATTGTCAGAGCGGGTGACTTTTACCGGCCATATACCGCATGTTAAAATCACAAAGCTTTTAAAGGATGCCAAACTGTCCTTTATTCCCAATGTTCAGAGTGAAATTTCAAAATACACCTCGCCTCTTAAGATGTTTGAGTACATGGCAGGAGGAGTACCTATAGTGGCTGCAGATCTGCCCGGGATAAGTGAGCTGCTGCGTCACAGACACAGTGCTATGCTGTTTACTCCAGGAGATTTACATGACCTTGTAAAAAAAACTCAAACCTTGTTAAATGATGAGGCACTTGCCTCTTTGCTTGCAGAAAATGCCAGAGAACTTGCCCGCAGCCATACGTATGAAAAAAGAGCAGGCAGAATTATTGATTTTATCACCCGTATATTTTATAATCATGATTCAATAGCGCATGATGAGTGATTCTTTTTGAAAAATGTATCTGTTACCATAATTACCAACAATGAGGAGCGAAATATTGAAGGGGCGCTGAGAAGTGCAGCGTGTGCCGGGGAAATCATAGTTATTGACAGCGGAAGCACAGACAGAACTCTTGAAATCTGCGGCACCTATAATGCCAGAGTTTATACTCACCAATGGCAAGGCTATGCCAGACAGAAACAAACTGCAATTGGATATGCTACACTGCCATGGGTGTTTGTTCTGGATTCAGATGAGAGGCTCACTGAGGAGCTGGTTTCAGAGATTGAGCTGGTAACACAAGGTAACAGCACAGTTAACGGCTACTACGTGTCAAGGAAAAATTTCTTTCTGGGCAAGTGGATTCGTCATGGCGGCTGGCACCCGGATAATGTATTAAGACTGTTTAGAAATGGGACGGGACAGTTTCAGGAGCGGGAGGTTCACGAAAAAATCATAGTTGACGGCACGCTGGGGTATTTGAAAAATCCGATAGAACATTACACGTATGAAACGGTTGGTGATTTTATAAAGAAGATGGATAACTACTCAACCCTTTCAGCCAGAGAGATTGTGAAATCAGGCAGATACACAGGTTTTTTCGCTTTAGCGCTAAAACCTCCGGCAACGTTTATAAAGATGTATATTTTTGCACTTGGATTTCTTGACGGCCTGCACGGGTTTATTTTGTCTTTGCTGTATGCAGTGAATACTTTTTTAAAATATCTGAAAGCATGGGAACACAGAGGAGTAAAGTTAACAGATGAGTACTATGAATCAAAAAACTGCCAAAACACTAAGCGTAGTCATCCCCTGTTATAACGAGGAGCTGGTGATATGGGAGGTTTACGGCAGGCTGACCTCTCTCCTTGACTCTTTTATGCAAAAGGAGCTGATAAAAGACTACGAAATAATATACGTTGACGACGGTTCATCGGATGCAACCCTGAGAGAGCTTAAACTTATAAGTGAAAAGGACCGCAAGGCGAAGGTAATTTCATTAAGCGGCAATTTTGGCCATCAACCTGCATTGACAGCAGGTCTTACGGCAGCAACCGGAGAGATGACAGTCTCACTTGATGCCGATCTTCAGGATCCCCCGGAGGCTATCGAGGAGATGATTTTAAAACATTACGAGGGATTTGATATTGTATATGGAGTTAGAAAAAGCAGAGAAGAGGATACATTTTTTAAACGATTTACGGCCAGATTTTTTTATATGTTTATGCGCCTTATGGGTGTTAACCTTATATACGATCATGCCGATTACCGGCTGATTTCACGGCTTGCTCTCAATGAATTTAAGCGCTACAAGGAGGTAAACCGCTTTTTGCGCGGCATTTTCCCCAACATGAGGTTTACTCCCGGAATTGTGCACTATAAGAGAGAAAAGCGTTTTGCCGGAGAGACCAAATATCCGTTGCGAAAGATGTTGTCTTTTGCTGTAGAGGGGATAACGTCATTTTCCAACTTTCCGCTTCGACTGGCTTTCATTTTAGGGTTTTTTAATTTTGTAGCCGCTCTTGGGCTTGTGTTTTGGACAATTTTTACAAAAATACAGGGTAACGCCATTCCCGGCTGGGCATCTATCGTGCTGCCTCTTTACATGTTTGGAGGTATTCAGCTTATGTTCATAGGCATACTCAGCGAGTACGTAGGTAAGATATATCTTGAGGTTAAAAGCCGCCCGGTGTATATTATCAAAGAGTCGTTTAATTTTGATAAACCTCTGTGAACATAAATAAAGAAAATTATCCCATCAATAATTCAGTATTAAATTTTGCTATATTTGCGATGGTTTATGTTAAAATAGCCGTGATATGATGGTGATGGTGGATGAAGAGACTTGTATAGGTTGCGGCAGGTGTGAGGAGTTATGTCCGGCGGTTTTTCATGTTCCCGATGAGACTGGCAAATCAGAGGTGATTGACCCTGATGGGTGTGATTATGCCAGCTGTTGCGAGTCTGCCGAGGAAAACTGTCCTGTGCACGCTATACACATTAAGTGACCGTGGGGGTGTGGTTTGTCTAAAGAAGTAAGGGTGAGATTTGCGCCAAGTCCTACAGGATACCTTCACATAGGGGGCGCAAGGACGGCTTTGTTTAACTATCTGTATGCGCGCAAACACAAAGGAACTTTTATTTTGCGCATAGAAGACACTGACAGGAGCCGCTCAACTGATGAGTTTATAGATGCAATAATTGACGGGATGAAATGGCTTAACTTAAGCCACGACGAGGGACCGTTTAGGCAAACCGACCGCACCGATATTTATAACAAGTACGCTATGGATATGCTTGAAGAGGGTAAGGCTTACTACTGCTACTGTGAACCGGATGAGCTTGAAATGCGCAGAAAGGAGGCCATTAAGCACGGTAAACCCCCTAAGTATGACGGCAGATGCAGAGATATTAAAACTCCACCTATCGGAATTAAACCCACAATTCGGTTTAAAATGCCAGAGCATGGGCAAACCGTAGTGGACGATCTTATAAAGGGCAGTGTTGATTTTGACAATTCTGTTCTCGATGATTTCATAATAATGCGCTCTGACGGCTCTCCCACTTATAACTTTGTTGTCGTTTGCGATGATATTGATATGAGGATAACGCACATCATAAGGGGTGATGACCACCTTAACAACACCCCTAAGCAGATGCAGATTTACAAGGCTTTTGGTAAGGCTGCTCCGGCATTTGCACATTTACCGATGATTTTAGGCTCTGATAAGACACGATTAAGTAAACGCCACGGAGCGACCTCTGTGTTAGCGTATAAGGATATGGGATATTTGCCGGATGCGCTGCTTAACTACCTTGTGCGGCTTGGCTGGTCTTTTGGTGACCAGGAGGTGTTTAGTATTGAAGAGTTAACAGAGAAATTCTCACTTGAATCGGTGGGAAAATCTTCAGCCGTGTTTAATCCTGAAAAACTTCTCTGGCTTAACAGCGAGTACATTAAAAACTCTGACCCTACAAGGCTTGTGTCTTATGTAAAACCGTTTCTGTTATCAATGAACATTGTTGATGAAACGTATGTGTTTGACGAGGGTTGGTTAACTCAGGCTATTGCTACTTTGCAGGAACGTTCAAGGACCCTTATTGAGCTCTCTAATTCCCTCAGATACTATATTGCTGACACTGTGGAAATTGATGAAAAGGCAGGTAAAAAGTTTATAAATCAGGAAACAAAACCATTTCTCACTGCCGTTGCCGATAAACTGAGCTGTTTAGAAAGCTTTTGTGTAAAGGAAATAGAAGGCGTGTTTCTGTCTCTTATGTCAGAGCATAACGTAGCGCTTGGAAAAATTGCCCAGCCAGTAAGGGTTGCCATAACAGGAAACACGGTAAGCCCTGGAATCTTTGAGGTTCTTGACATTGTCGGGAAAGAAAAGTCGCTGAAACGTCTAAAGAGAGCTATAGAATCAATTAGCAACACCCCTCAACCGTAATCCGTGTTTATCCGTGGCTTATTCCCACACGGTTTCCCGCGCGAGTTTACAGAACTCTTCAAGAGATATTCTCTCGCCTGAGGGGCTTACTGCAGAGTTTATCAGTTTTTCGGCACTTTTGCATTTTGTCAACTGTATTATGTGCTCTCCGCTGACAAAATTATCCTGTAGCAGTTGTTGTCCCTCTATAAGGTAATACCCGATAAGGCCAAGGAGAGCTACCGTGTTTTTTTCTATTGCCTGTTTAGAGCTTAAAACTTTTTCTGCTGCAGGAGTTTTTATAAAGTCAGGGTCTATAAAGGAGGGCTCTCCTTTGATTTTCTTTTTAAAAGCCCTCAGATAAATCCTGTCCATGTTGACTTTGGATATGCCGGTTGCCGCAAAATATACGTTACTGTCGCTTCTGAATATAAAAGACGGGTGGAGATTTGGCACAAACCAGCCCGGTTTGTTATTTAAGAGATACTCGGCAAGTAAAACCAATATTTCTCCGGCCTCTTTTACCGTAATACCCTCTGCCACAGCCTTCTTTAAAGACTTATACGGTAAAAACTGCTCCACTAAAACAGTCCATTGTTTATTGGCATGAACATTTATTACCCGTGCAAAAGCGCCGGGAAGAGCCTTAATTTCCGCGTCCAGACCTATGCTCAGTGCTTGGTACTTATTAGAAATACAACGCAAAACCACCTCAGTTCTTTTTAACCGGTTAAATGCCCTTATGGTTAAAAAAGCACCATGAACACGAGGCACATCTACTGGGGTGTAGTTTGACACAATTACCCGTGGCAGCGCTCCTCTGAGTAAAGACTCCTCACACATGGAATTAATTAGCAGAATAGTCTTGTTATTTAAGTTTTTTAAGCGGTAAAAAGACAACACTTTTAACTGGCCGGTAAGCCCCTTTACTCTGCTAAAAAAGTGCCTTCGGTAGTTTATAAGATAATTTTCAAGTTTTTTCTCCGGTATGAACTCAAGAAATCTTAACACATCGTTTACGGCCTCCGGCGTTTTCAAAATGGAGCTGTAATTAAGTATAAGTTTATGAAAATAATTGAAGGCTGGTTTATACTCGTTCATATTCATAAAGACTCTGGCAAGCTCATACTTAAGAATTGATATTTCAGTATCTCCTTTGTCCGGATAGTCGTAAAAATCCCGCCTGAGTGCATGTCTTATCTGAAAGATAAGCCAAAGAAAAGGCGAGCCTTTGTGAATTTTCTTATAAAAAAGCCTTTTATACAAATACGACAAGTAGCGGTAAAATGTCCATCTGTCCTGGTCCTTCAGGCTCCCTGAGGCAAGGACAGCCATTTCATAAGCCGTAAGAACCTCAAGCCAGAGGCAGTCCTTTTCCTTTAACAAAAGAGCAAGGAAAATCCTGAATCTGAAATCTGTCTTTTGGCTGGGAGGCCATTTGAAAAAATCCTCGGCTTCAAGATATTCATTTAATTCCTTAACACCATCCCGTTCTTTTATCAGCTTTTTGAAGAGCAGGGTTGTGCCCATACGGTCAAAAAGGTTTAAGTAGATTTTTATGAAAAATGAGTAGTTAAATATGACTAAAACAACAGTTGTAAGTATCAAAATGCCGATGGCTATCGGGAAAAAAGCCTTTAAAAAAGACTTAACATGTCCAAGGTCTTTGTAAAATCCGGCTATTCGTTCCTCTTCAAGAAACTCAGGGTCATGCTTTATAACGTAGTTAAGGTCAGTCTCTATGTTGTTGGTAAGCAGCCATTGCACAAGGACAAAATAATCATACTTTGAAGCACGTTTTCTTAACTTGTCTTTCATCTGCCCAAGTTTTGCGTATTTGACAGCCTCAGTCTTTATCCTTACTTTCAGAGCCTCCACTTTTTTATGAAAATCCTGATTGCCAGGATATAGTTGTGCCATTAACTTAAGCACTTCCTTCAGATGGCTTTCATTTCTTATGTCTATGAAATTATCTGTATCTTCAAACAGTGCGCCTGTTTCTTTTAAAGGATACACTCCCTGATTTAAATACCCCTGTTCGTTTGGTTCAAAAAGATTGGCTTTAAATGCGTTGCCGCTGTCACACCATATTGTGCCGTCCTCGTCAGTTCCTATAAGAGCAAACTCTCCGTCTTTGTCTTTGGACAGAGGAAACAGATAAATTTCATCAAGCTTAGGGATTTCTCCTGATACCGGAGCAAGTTTTATTTTTTTTCCGTTTTCATAAGCGTTAAGAGCTGCTCCTTCAATAAAAATTAAATTAGAGGACAGTGATTGTTCATTGTCACTTCTGAAATAGACAGGGATGTTGTTGTATTGAGGAATTATATCAGAGCTGTTGTCACTTTTGCCGCTTACAGGGTCAAGGAGGGTAAGGGTGGAGTTGTCAGCAGGTCTGACCATAAGGCGGCACTCTTTCCCTGTTTCACAAATAAGTGGAGTTTGATTTTTAGAATCAGTTTTAACTCCTGAGGAAACACGTTTGTTAAATTTGAGAGAGAGTTTTTCCGCTTCATGGCTCCATGACAGAGTGTAGGTGGAAATTGAACTGTCAGGGTGAGGGGCAATCAGAAGCCATGTCACTATGGCATCGTCTGAGGTTTTAATTATAGTTGGGGGAACTTTCATCTCACCATCAACCTGAAACGTAACTTTTTCATACCCGAATCCCTTACCGGTTGAGAGAAAAACGTCTATGAAATTATGGTTCTTACTCGAATACGGAATGAGGAAATCACTAATTCCGTCATCGTTAAAATCATCAACCACAGGGGATGTATAGCTGACTCCGGACATTGAATAGCTATGTATTTGAGGGCTTGCCATATTGGCCAGATATGCGCCGTCTATTAGATAAAGCCCGTGTCCGGAAACCAGGAAATCCACATTACCATCGTTATCAAAATCAGCCACTGCGGGCTTTGAAACCACACTTCCTTCTATTTTAATTTCAAGTTTCTTAGTGAAAGTTTTTCCGTCCACTATAACCATGAGGCTCTCTTTGGCGGGCTTATTGTATTCAGAAAGCCTTGAAAACACAACAATATCTGGATAAGTGTCTCTTTCTAAATTCAAAAGCAATGGCTGCACCTTTATAGAATCGCCCACTTTCAAAGACTTTGCTTTTTTCCCGTTTTGTTCAAGAGCAAACAGATAGCCTTTTTTAGTACCGAATATGATTTCATTTTTCCCGTCGCCTTTAATATCGCCAAACGTAAGCGGCGTGGATATGTCTCCGTAGAGAGATTCGTAATTAGACAAGTTCTCAGGAAAACGCCAAAAAGTACCGCCTGCCTCCGCATTTCCGTTTAGCAGTAACAACAGCAGTAACAGTATAGCTAAAATTCGTAATTTATTCAATGTTTCGCCACAAGCATTTTTTCAACCCATTTGACAACGCTATCTGCTATTCTTAAGGCTTCCTCATACATTTTCTCATCAATAGGCACATAATCACCAGGATATTGTGTTTCAACAGCATAATCTGTCAAGATAACAGAATCCTTAATTTCCTCCGGTATTTGAGTACCAGTACCCTCGATAATCTCCAATAATCTTGAGATTGAATGTGTCTTTGGGAAATCAATTTCCCGGCAAATCAGTAATGCTTTTAAAGATTTTTCGGCTGCCTGATGACAATCGAAACACAAATCTTCAAACATAATCCCACTACTGACTTTACCAGCTTTAGCTTTCTCAAGATTACTCTTTGCCCTTATAAGCCAATTATGGACTAAATTAGCTCCGTTCATATACAACTTTTCCGGTTGTTGCTATTTCTTTATAAACCATGTACGGATTGTCCTTTAGTTCATCAAACTTTGCAGGTGATTCAACAATTAAATCCACTCCGGCTCCTATTCCATATAGCGATCTGTATAAGGTCTGAGTAAGCTCTCTTTTATTTGTTATTTCTTTTTTTAGAACAAAAATATCATAATCACTCTCATCTGTAAAAACCTCTCTTGCTCGTGACCCAAAGAGGATTATTTTATCAGGATTTGCTACCCGAATAATTACCTGAATTGTTTTCTCTAATTGCTCATCCATCATATTCACCTTTATTACTCATTAGTTACCTACCATCCCCTGACAAGTTAGGGAGGCTGCCGGACAGTTGTTTCTCCTTACAGACCCACCATGCTATACTATCACACCAACCATTCGTTATTCAACAAGAAATGAATGGCCGTCAGGGTAACGTGAGCCGGTAGTAAGCAAAAAAAAGCCGCCTATTGTTAATTAGAATTATTTTTTGCTAAAATAGCGTTGTGGTGGGATGTTGGAGGTAAGGTTGCCTCTGCAAGTGGAACTCTGTAATAAAGTGAAAAAAAGGGGGATAAAAGTTTATGAAGAAACACTTTACAGTACTATTGATAGCACTGTTTTTAACCGCATTGGTAGTTGAGGAGGCTTGTGCCCGTGCCGGAGGCGGTGGCAGAAGCAGTGGTGGCAGCCGCAGTTCAGCATCGTCATCCTCAGGCAGTCGCGGCTCAAGGACATATAGCGCACCCAGGACATCACAACAAAATACTCAAGCGGTGCAAGCTCAGAGACCGGCGGCAGCCGCTCCTCAGTACGCAACACCTCAGCGCAGCGGTTTTTTTAGCTCCTCGTTTGGGCGGTCATTGGCAGGGGGCTTTATTGGCGGCGCTCTGGGCAGTATGCTGTTTCGTTCCCCGGGTTATGGCGGAGGCTACGGAGGTGGATATGGCGGAGGGTACGGTGGTGGCGGAGGGATCGGTCTTTTTGATATTATTTTCTTGCTGATTATTGGTTATATAATTTACAGAGTGATAAAGTCACGCCGCGGAAATGCTGATAACTACGAGACAACCTATATGACCGGTAACTACGAAAGCAACTACGAGGAGCCGCGCAATCAAATAGAGGCTATGGATTCAGTAACAGGGCTTCGCGACATAAAGCAATTTGACCCGAGGTTTGATGAGTACCAATTTATAGAAGCTGTGTCAAACTTCTTTTTTAAACTTCAGGACGCATGGTCAAAGCGTAACCTTGAACCCGTAAAAATCATGATGATGCCGGAGATTTATGTAACTTTTAACTCAGATGTACAGAAGATGAAAGCTGATGGCGAAATCAACAAAATTGAAAACATATCCCTTAAACAGGTTGTAATTACTGAGGCATGGCAGGAAAAAGGAAAGGATTTCGTAACTGTAGAGATATCTGCAAACTTGATTGATTACACAACGGATGAATCCGGCAAATTAATTGACGGCGACAATGTAAACCCTACCAGATTCACCGAGTACTGGACATTTGTCAGAGACACCAATACAAACGACTGGAAATTCACGGCTATTCAACAACAGCAGTAGTAAGATAGAATAATAAGGGAAAGGGCTTTGCCCTTTCCCTTAAACCCTCGGATTTTGGCAATGATAGTTGGGGTCACTTCAGAAATTCCATCAGATTTTCAAACGATTTACTGTAGTAAAATTCTGCCCTTCTGATGCTAGAGATTAAAATAGGAACTGAGGTATGATAGGAAAAAAGGACACCAAAGTCATGTAAAATAAGAAGACGGAGGTGTCAAAATGGAAGGAATACCCAAGTTAATCAGCAATTTGAGGCAACTGCCCCGAATCAGGTCTGGTTAAGCGATATTACTTACATCCCCACAGAAGAAGGCTGGCTGTATCTTGCAGGTCACAAGGATTTATTTAACGGCGAAATAGTAGGCTATGCGATGGGACCCTGGATAACAAGGACGCTGATAAGCCAGTCTCTATTCCATGCGGTTTCAGCAAAGCCCCAGGTAAAGGGGATAATCCATCACTCCGACCGTGGCAGTCAGTATTGTTCTCATGATTACAGGAAGCTTCTCTGATCAGTTCGGGATGAAAGCGTCCATGAGCAGGAAAGGAAACTGTTTTGACAATGCGCCAATGGAAAGTTTCTGGGGTACACTCAACAAGAGCTTGTGCATCATCGTAATTACAAAAGCAGACAAGAGGCTATTCAGGATATTACCGAATATATAGAGATATTTTACAACCTGCAACGCCGACAGAAAAAACTCGGCTTTCTTTCTCCTGTGGCCTATACAAAAAATTCTATGCCGAACAACTAACTGCATGAAATATTTGGTGTCCACTATTGACATCCTACTTCACGTATGGTGACTACTGATAAGAAAGACGCTTAAGCAAGTATTACGGGATTAAAAATAAATAAACTCGTAATCACCGCTATAGCCAAACTCGTTAAAGAGCCATATCCATTCGGACTCATCAAAGAACGACTCACACGTCAGTGCCCAACACTCTAAATTAAACAGCTCCTCTTCATTGCGGTAACTCTCCACAAGGATGTATTTATTTTTGCCGACACGTTCAATTTCCTGAAGGGCGCTCTTTAGTTCAAACACTTTGAGATTGTGAAGCGTGGTCAGAGATATTACAAGGTCAAACTCGTTAGCGGAAAATGGGTACGGCTCCTGTGCCTTATGGATAAATAGATTTTCCCTGATTTCAGGTTTAGCGTCATTAATCCCGTGAGCCGATATATCAAAACCGGTAACTGTGGCCCCGGGCAGCAGCTTTTTCAACTCGTATAACAGAAACGCCTTGCCGCAACCGACATCCAAAATGCGGGCATCTTGTTTGAGATCGTATGTCTCAATCAGAGCTTTAGCGACAACAGCCCACCTTCCGTCATATTTATAACCGCCGTAACCGTATTTCCTGTCGCCGTCCCAATAGTCGGCATCATAACGCTTTGCAACCAGCATGCAGTGGACTTTTTCGTTACACATCCGCCCGATGTAGTCCCGTTTGGTAGCCTTATGAAGCGGCGTCACTATGTTTAGCAATTTTCCCATTATTTTTCCTCAGGTGAATCCCCTTTAGAGGATGGGTTTTTTCCCAAATATCTTCGTCTTTGGAGGATTAATGATTTCGCTGTTATCCCATACTATCAGTTTCATCGCTTCTGTGAAAATACTGTCTTTATCGAGGCGGTTAAGCTTTCTCATCTCATCGTATGTGCCGTAGCCCACAGAGAAGGAGTCATCCAGTCCCATGCGTTTGAATTTAACATTATAGCCGGACTCTGCGATTATCTCGGCAATGGTACTGCCCAGGCCGCCGGTTATGGAGTGTTCCTCCACGGAAAGCAAAGCACCGGTTTCAATCATAGCTTTCAGAATAATTTCCGTGTCAAATGGTTTTATGGTGTGAATATTGATAAGCCTTACGCTCATGCCAAATTTTTTAAGTTTATCTACGGCTTTCAGAGTTTCATAGACGATAGAGCCTGTGGCAATTATAGTAATGTCGCTGCCCTCTGTAAGTGTAACACCGCACCCTGGGATAAACTCATACGGGGCGTCATAAACTTTAGGGGTGCCACCGGTTGTGATTCTCATATAGACTGGGCCCTCAATTTTAGCAGCCGCCATGGTTGCATTATATGTCTCAAGGGGGTCGGATGGGGAAAATATTGTAAGCCCCGGAAGCACCCTCATCACAGTGATATCCTCGGTGTTGTGGTGGGTGGGCCCAAGGTTACTGTAGGCAAACCCGACGCCGATACCAATGAGTTTGACATTCATGTTTTGCAGACAGACGTCGTTTCGCACCTGTTCGTATGCCCGGAATGTGATAAAATTTGAGATTGTATAGGCAAACGGAATGAGCCCGGTTGAAGCCATCCCTGCGGCCATTCCAATCATGTTAGCCTCGGCAATGCCCGCGTTAATCAGCCGCTCAGGGAATGCCTCCCGGTACTTGTCAAAGACAATGGCCCCGTTATCGGCAATCAGTGAGATTATCCGGCTGTCACTTTCCGATAGCTCATAGAGCGCTTTTATGTATGCGTTTCTCATAGTGTAACTCTCAATGGAATATCCAAACAGCACCACCGCAAAGTATCGTAGCAACAATACTGGCAGCAACACCAAATAGAAATTCTTTAGTTTTTACTATTGCTGTCCAACTATTTATCTTTGCAACTTTCAAAACATCTACTTTTTCAAATAATTCTACTCCTATCCTGGTAGCTCTCTGATAGTATTCAACGCATGATATAGGGTTATTGCCAATATTTTGCATTTCAAATTTTCGTGCTTCCCTTCCCCTATCGAAAAATTGTTTAAACCCATTTAAAACATCCTCCTCGGGAAGATTAAAGGATAAACGCTTTGTTGGTTGTGCAATGATAAGTTGATCAAGCTTCGATCTTAAAGATGCCCAGACAAGTTTGTTTAAATCTATGACAGCACGAATTAAATGGTTTTCCGACTTTATTAGATTGTCATTTCGGGTATCCTCATCAAGAGTATCATTATAGAATTGACATAAGTGGGATAGAAAATTAGACTCCTCTATTAAAATCTGCATTGGCTTTACACCTTGAAGAGCTATAAGATCTGCATATATTGGAAGGAACTGTTCTCTGTATAGAATGAATACTTTTTCGACAGATTTTCCTGAGTTATCTAAGGGCATTGTCTATTATTTTATTGACATCCATCTCTTTTACAGGAAATACGCTTCCTCTTACCGAAACGATATCAGGATATAGAAATTCTACCTTTAACTTAAGGCCTTTCTTCTTTTCAATAAAAGAATCAATCTCTTCAACAGTATTAAATTTCTTCGGATCCTCGCCAAAAAGCTGCTGAAAATAACTTATAAACATCGCATTCTCCTTTATAAGACTCTGTACTTGCGCTCTCTATGATAAATTATAACGAATACTTTCTGGAAAGTCAACAAAACACCTGTTCAGGCCAACTCTGTAAAAGTCCCTTTTGCATAGCGAAATTTACCGTTGAGTTCGCCCATTTTATCCCTAATATCTTTACGGGCTATAGCATCAACATCAGGAACATTTGCTCCTAACTCTGACACCACAATATAAGAGTTTACCACATTGGCTTCTTTAAAAAATCGTTTGTTTTCATATAAGTAAATGAGTGTAAGAATTTGCTGTATTCCACGTCTAAAATTTGTGCCTTTAAGTTCAATAATATAGAGAATTTTATCATCGTTATTTATAATGAGAAAATCCGGTTTTTTATTATGGTCAGCAATTACACATTTGTCTATTTTTACTTTACAAATATCTTTTCCCGATACGTTTTTAATTATAAAGCTGGACTTTTTCTCTGAAGCGATAAACTCTGGGTCTGTTCCGCTCTGTTCTACGCACTTATATTCAACCTCGCATTCCTGTACAAACATCTCACAAATATTCATATTTTAATCAATCATCCAGGTCATAAAGCTTATCAAATCTTTCATTTAGCATATCGGACACTTTATCAATTTCAGCGGCATCTATGATATTATGTTTTTCGCTGATTATGTCCCGGGTTTTACCCTCGTCAATAAAATGGACTCCCGTTTTATTAATATCAACCCATAACGTTTTGTCTATTATTTCTGAAACTTTTGCAGCCTTATTTTTATCTTTACCGATATTTCCGGCATATATCAGGTTATTAAACGCAGTCAGAATGTAGGGGCTGTGTGTTGTGATAAGCACCTGGCTGCCGGTGTGGTTCATAACAAACGCTATTAGTTCCACAAGGTCTTTTTGTGCCACAGGATAAAGGTGTGCCTCCGGCTCCTCTATTACCAAAAAAACTTTTTGTTTTTTTAATACTATCAGAAAGAGAATATTTAATATCCACAAAGTCTCCTGCTGCCCTGATGATGCGTACTGAAGCGGTATATATTTTCTTCCCTCTTCAAAGTATATCCGCTCCCCGGAATTTGTATATCTATACTCACCCTTTAAGATTTTATACATTTGCTTTATGACATAATCAATTTCTGCTCTGTATGCTTTTTCACCAGTAAGAGATTCTTGAAATGTTACTACTTTATCAGGGGAGTTTGTAAATAAACTTTTATTAACGGTTATTCTGCCAATGTGTTCACTCATAAGATAATCAAGTGCATCAAGTGATATTTTTAGTATTTGCTCCGCAGCTACCGTCACAAAGCTTCTGCCTGCAGGAATATAAATCGGGATAGTATGGTCGTCAAATAACTCCTCAACCTCTTTCTCTAATTGGTTTAAGTACTGCTGTCTTTCCTCTCTTAAACTGCTGATTTCAACTGAGGATAATTCAGTCTTTAACCTACCATCTATTTCCGCAAAATCTTTGCCTATGGCTTCCCTTTTTCTTATTATTTCATTAAGACTGTAAACCATGTTTTTACTGAAACCTGCTGCACCATGCACAAAGTCTATAAACATATCAGACTTATAAGTGTACCTCGCTAAATAATCTTCAGCATCAAGAATTATTGGTCCAAATGATTTGATTACACTGGATACAAACCTCCTTGCCATATTGCTCCGGGTTTCCTCCACTGAAACAACATCTTTTCTAAGCTGCTTAGCGACAATATCCTTGAAAGATTTAAAAAGATAAATCCACTTACTAATCGTGCTTTTGCCGCTTGCCTGCGGGCCGATAAAGAGCATCAGGTCTTTTACCGGCAGTGTTACGTCTTTAAGCGGCCCGAACTCTTTTATTTCTATCTCGTGCACGATGGCTCATCATATCATTTATGCGGGGTTGTTGTCTAACTTAAGCGGGGAGAGAAGTTATTATCTGCGTTCATGTCGTAAATAACACAAAAAATACATATTATTTGTGTATAAATTATTATTTAAAGCGTAATAAAAGCGTTGACAATGCTCTTAATCTATGTTAAAGTTAAGTATGATTTGTAAATGCCTTTCAATGGAAAACACAACAGGAGGTTAATATGGGCAGAGGATTATTCATGAAAGCCGGTAGCCCGGCAATTAATACGGCAGGAAAGATGGTGGCAGCACAAAAAGACGTTTTGTTTGAAGCAGAGATTACTGATGACTCGGTACAAAGATGCAGTTTGGTTTTACCAACCGGTTTATACAAACAAATAAGGGAAATAGCAAAGAAGAGAAACACAAGTTTTACGGAAATTGTGAGGCGTTTTATTGCAGTTGGTCTTATTGTTGACAGTGTACAGGACGATGAAAACAGTCAAATTATATTTCGTGAGGAGACCGACAAAGGAGTAAGAGAACGGGAGCTTATCCTTATTTGAAAATCCTCAGCGAGCTCTTCTCTTTATACTTAATCGTTTGTATATTAAGTGAAAGGATATGTCGTGAAAGATGATTCAGATGTAAAGAACAGAGGTGTGGAAAAAATCGATTCTTTGCAACTTGCTGAACAGAGGCGTGGTATAGCTGTACGCATAAATCTGGAAAGGATTGATGTAAAAGTCCCTGTTGTAGTCAGTGTAAAAATTGCCAAGGTACAAGTCGAAATAACCCAAAAGGCACTCTTTTGGATCGTCCTTCTTGTCCTGTCAGTTATTGCTATTTTTGTCTTTTCAAGGGCATACTTATAGTTTTAGGCCTATTTGGTATTCACCATGTTCTTTAACATGTTATAAATCTCGTTGTCATTGCATTTTCCGATAAGAGATATTTTTAAGGTGTCTGCTTCTGTCCGGTAGATGATTCGATACTCCCCGACATCCACTCTCTTAAATGGATAACCTTTTAATGCTGCGGAATCGGTTTGCTCCGGATTTTCCATCAGTGACAGCACTTTTCTTGTTACCTGTCTGAATTGCTTTGGGTCAAGATCATATAAAAAGTCACTTGCTTGCCTTGTAATCTGAAGTTTTAACATTATTCATTTTTTAAGCACAACTGAAAGCGATTCCTGTGGGTCCAAAAACCCTGACTTCTCTGCTTCAAGTGCCCTCTGTGCCCAATAACTATCCTCTAAAGCCGATAACCGCTCATAGTCTGCCATAGAAATCATAACTGCAACCGCTCTGCCTGTCTTTTCTATCACTACCGGCTCACTAAGCGATGTCTCCAGATACTGGCCAAAACGGTTCTTTACCTCAGTTGCGTTTACTGTTTTCATGCAAATTCTCTCCTTGTAGCCATTATAGCTAATTCAGGCGTTTTAGTCAAGACAACACTTTATGTAGAATTTATCGCAGAGCTCGCCTCCCCCTTATTTCATTAAATAATCCCAAGCTCCATCTTAGCAGTTTTCATCTCCGTCTCGTTGGGCATTCTGAAGTGCCAAATCGGTACGTTTTCCATGAAAGAGACCCCTTTGCCTTTTGTCGTGTGGGCAATTATCACGGTGGGTTTGCCGGTAACTTTTGGCGTTGAATTAAAGATCTCAATCAGCTTTTCCATATCGTGGCCATCAGCTTCTGTTACAGTCCAGTTAAACGCTTTCCACTTATCCACAAAAGGCTCAAGCGGTATGATGTTATCCAGAAAATCCATAGCCTGCATTTTATTGTAATCAACTATAACAACAAGATTATCCAGTTTAAACTGAGGGGCACTCATTGCGGCCTCCCAGATGGAACCCTCCTGACATTCGCCATCCCCAAGCAACACAAACACTTTGTAGCTGGCACGATTGAGTTTAGCGGCCATTGCCACCCCTATCCCAAATGGCAGGCCATGCCCAAGGGCGCCGGTTGAGGCCTCAATCCCGGGCACTTTGCACATATCCGGGTGTCCGCCCAAAATACTGCTGCATTTGCCAAATCTCTGTAGCTCCTCCGGGTCAAAAAAACCCTTCATAGCAAGTGCCGCATAGAGAGATACACAGGCATGTCCCTTGCTGAGAATAAACCGGTCACGGGCGGGGTCAGACGGATTCTTAGGGTCAACATTTAGACAGCCGCCATAGTAGAGCGCCGTTAATATCTCAACAATTGACAGCGAGGCTGGAATGTGCCCCCCGCCACCGTTACAGATGGTTTCAAATGTTTGCTGCCGAATCCTGTGCGCTATGTCTTTTAAATTATCCACTGATCTCTCCATAGTTTATCATGTTTTGTTTCCTTGCAATTTCTGCAGCCAGCTCATGGCGGCAGACTGTTTCCAGAGCAGGCAGATATTCCCTCACCACGCTCCACAACACATCGTGAGCAACTCTTCAGAACACCAGAATCGCTGACGCTTCAATTTCCTCACGCAGTGTTTTGTGGAGGCTGCGCCGCGTCATGATGTCTGTTTTACAGCCAAGGATTTGAGCTGCAAACTCCTTATATCCATCAAATCAAAAAGCCCTATGGAACCCTCCGGGTGATCAAAAAACAGATCCACATCGGAATTGTCATTAGCCTCATTGCGCGCAGTTGAACCAAACATGTAAAGATGCTCTATGCCAAGCCGTTTGAGGTCGGCCTCATGCTGCATTAATCGGCTGATGGCCTCACTGCGTTCCATTATCACATTATACCACAAGAGCAGACATCAAACAATTACCCCACGGGAAATATACTTTAGACGCCCTGCCCCGAAACCCTGCGCTCTTTAAGACACACATGTACGCCTATACGGCTAAAGCCGCACCCAGCTTATTTTATGGCTATCTGTGGGATTCTCAACTTAGAATCTACGTCTAAACCAGCCTCTTCTTTTTTAACAAACACCTCAAAGGGATATACATTATTAGTTTTATACCAAGGTAGCTGCCAAAAAGGTAATATAATGGTGGAGAAAAAGGACTGGCTCCCACCTCCCCTCAAGCAACCGTGATGTCAAGTAAAATTTTTGAAATATTAAATATTATGGACATGACCATAATTGTCTTTTTTTAACTATGCTATTCATTATAATAAGCAATTTATGCATACAGGCGACTATCGCTACTTTAGGTTGTTTACCGGCTTTACGGAGTCTGTCATAAAATTCTTTGATAACTGGATTATAACTGATTGCTGAAATTGTACACATATACAATATTTCTCTTACTTGTGCTCTGCCTCCCCAGATAAACCTGTTACCACGATGTTTACCACTATCCTTGTTAAGTGGCGCTACACCTACAAGAGCTGATATCTCTTTTTGATTTAATTTCCCGATTTCTGTCAGCTCTGTTATTATTGTAAATGTCATAACAGGACCAACACCTGGAATCGAACTTATCAGTACACTGAGTTCATTCCATTCAGAGTTTTCTTTTATCTTTTCTGATAAAAGAGTCTCTATCTCCTTTTGTTTGTCAGTTAACCACTTGATATGCTCCGTTATATCTCTTTTCATTTCCGTTGAGGCTATTTGTAAACGATTTCTTTCGTCTCTGAGCATAGAGGCTATTTGTCTTCTGCGAGTAAGTAATTCATCGAGTTTTTTATTTCTGTTGTCCTGAAATAAACGTATTTCCATCTTTTCACCAAAAAGTGCTATCACTTGTGAATCAATTTTGTCTGTTTTTGCCAATATCCCACTTGCTCTTGCAAAGTCTCTTACTTTCTTTGGGCTTATAATCCCTACCTTTATCCCGTTATCTGCAAAGGTAAGAGCCAATTCTTTTTCATAACCCGATGTTGCCTCCATTACTACTGTTACTTCCCCTATCTTTTTTATCTGACTTACCAAATTAGTTAAACCCTCTTCATCATTTGAAACTATAAAGTGCTTACCATTAGAACCTACTGATACATCCAACTTAAGTTTACTAATATCAATCCCTAAAATAGTTGCTTCCATAATCTGACTACCCATCCTTGTAATATCCGGGTTAAGCGACCCTACCAACCGTTCGGGTTAATTTCAGATAGATGTAACGACCCTTGCTTCAGGACGAGTTCATATACCCACGGGGACTCACGGCCTGTTGCACCCCTATGACATATTGCACATACGTGCATCATATCATCTCTATTAATATTATACTTTTTTACTCTTTTTATACTTACTCACTCTCTATTGAAACATACAAGGGGATTCCCCTGCAAGTGCGGGATGACAAAGGAGGTGGGGTTCCTATCCTGTCATTCCTGCGGACAGACTGTGTCATAATAAGAAAGACAATGGAAAGCAACCTGTTTTTAACTTGTAAAACCCCTTGTCAAGACCAGGGGGAATAACAATTTAAATGCTATAATAGAGATAAAAAGTAGAAGTTATAATAATGATTATGATGTATTAAAAGAGGGGATAGTCGTAGTGGTACCAGGTCAGAGGCAAGCGCTACATGAGGATATATTCAATAAACTGTGTCAAGTGTAAAATCACCTTAAACGGTAATATCCAATTTAAACCTACCCTCAAAAAATAAAGCAAGTTGAGAAATAGTCTGCCTCCAGTTTCTTAAAGGCTGGTTCCATTTTTCTGAGCAGGGGTATCCCCCCTGGGGAGGTTTTGAACTGCCATATAAAGCAGCTTTAAAAGGGCGGTTTCACATGAAAAAGCCCCTTTGGTTTTTGTAACCTTGCGTATCTGTCGGTGAAACCCCTCAATGGCGTTTGTCGTATAGATAAGATTGCGGATTTCCTGAAGATACTTAAAATAGTTGGAGAGATTATTTGTACTGAACAATCTTGCCTTTAATCAAAAAAATCATAGTTCAGATAATATTTGAACTCTGTTTGAGCAATCTGCAAGGTTGCTGCGCAAAACAAGATATAACGAGTAGTCTGTTATACCAGGTGGCAATCTAATAAGTATTATGCTATACTATCACTAAAAATAAAACATGGGGGTAGTGATGATGAAAAAGACGAAAGTGTTGGAACATCTGACAGAAGCAGAGATAAAAGAGAAGCTACGGGAGACCACAGGCTTTTGGCGCGTACAGAAATGGTTAGTAATCCTGAATGCACTGATAGCACCGAGGTCAGCCAAAGAGATAGCTCTTCATATTGGACTGGCAGAACAGACAGTACGCAATCTGACATCCCAATATAATCGTTTAGGGCCTAAAATACTTGATGGACCAGGGAAAGGAGGGAGGCGTAACAGCTGTTTGACAACAGATAGAGAAAAAGCACTTCTTGAGCCATTTATGGAGAGAGCTCTTACTGGTAAGATCGCTACTGCTAAAGAAATTAAGCAAGTTTT